>NZ_JAUBVJ010000070.1:0-43869 GCF_036702785.1 Microcoleus sp. AR_TQ3_B6
CAGATCAAAGTAAGAAATCCGCCGAGAAGATTAACAATCTGGTCGTTGATATCAAGAATGCGATCGATTCCACCGTACTGGTGACAAAGGAAGGAACTAAAACAGTAGAAGAAGGAACCAAAATCAGTCAAGAAACTTCAGCCGCTTTCTCGGAAGTGGCAAAGGCTGTTAACAATGTGGTATTGAACAATCAACAAATTTCTTTAACGGTCGAACAACAGGCAGCCGCTATTCAACAAGTAGTTGATGCTATGAATAGCCTCAACCAATCGGCAAAAGAAACCGCTACTGGTATTTCTCAAACCAAATTAGGCACTCAACAATTGAACGATGCAGCCCAAAATCTCAATTCAATTGTCTAAATGACGCTCTGTCTTTTGGGCTAGCAGACTAGCAATTGATAGCATAGAGTCATCAATTGCGATCGCCGCCGTCCAAGCGTGTCAAACCTGTGGCGTCCAAGTCATACCATTTTAGATTTTAGATTTTAGATTTTAGATTTTAGATTTGGCATGACTGATGACTATCTGGGTTTGCGGCTTGCCGAAAGTTGCATTCTTTTTTTTAAACTGGTATCAAAAGGATCTCCTGCCTATCGCTACCGCTTGGGCGATCGAATTTCTGCCCTTAAACAAATCCTTCGCAGTAACGGAAGATCGAGCTAACACCCACCCGAACCGCATTCCCCAGACTAACAGCACCGAACCGAGCACCAGCGTCACAAGTATTTCCATAAGTTCAGAATATGGTCGCTTAACTAGGTTGTAACATTTATGCGATCGTCCGTGGGGGAGCGGGGGAGGAGGAGAGAGGGGGAGTGGGAGCATTTTTCTTTTGCCTCCTGCCTTCTTCCCTCTTTCTTCAAGCACACCTAAAATTTGCCAAATGTCAAGAAACTCGATCGACTTTTCCCCACCTCAGCCACCAAGTCCCAAACAAGATTTAGCGCCGGAAAAAATTCCCCAAATCTCTTGTCACAAACGGCCACATCGCTTGTAATATGGATCTAACTCACAGCCCGTTAAAGCAATCAACAAACAATTAAGCCGCTCAATATATTCACCCTCCAACGAGCGATGAGTCGTATTGAGCGTGCCTATTAAGGAGCGCTCAAAGCTCGTCAAACACCCCAAATATTCAGGAAGAATCATGGCATCAAGAGCGGCTAACGATGTAGACGTAGCAGAGCAATATTGGCACTACCTAGAAGTATCCAAGGTTGCAACAATCTTAGAAACCAACCTGGAAAGCGGTTTAGAACCGACAGAAGCCAACCATCGCCAACAGAAATTCGGGCCCAACGAACTAACGGTTAAAGCAGGGAAACCAGCCTGGTTAAAATTTATCCTGCAATTTAACCAACCCCTCCTGATCATCTTGCTGAGTGCAGGTTTAATCAAAGCACTGATCGGAGAATGGCTAAACGCTAGCGTAATTTGGGGCGTAACAACCACCAACGCTACTATTAGTTTCATCCAAGAAGCTGGAGCCGAGAAAAAAATAGAAGCCCTAGCCCAAGCTGTCACCACCGAAGCCACAGTCATTCGGGGCGGCAAAAAATTAAGAATTCCCTCCAAAGAACTCGTTGTCGGCGACTTAGTAACCCTGACTTCCGGCGACAAAGTGCCGGCAGACTTGCGCTTAGTGAAAGTCCGCGACTTGCAAATCGACGAATCGGGACTCACCGGGGAATCTGTTGCTGTCGAAAAAGAATTAGGACAGTCTGGAGACTTAGTTCTGCCACAAGAAACGCCACTAGCAGAACGGGATAACATGGCCTATGCCGGCAGTTTTGTCACTTTTGGCCAAGGTAGCGGCATCGTAATTGCGATCGCCAATAAAACCGAAACCGGCAAAATCTCCCAACTATTAGATCGGCACATCGACCTCACCACCCCCTTAACCCGCAAATTCAACCAATTCAGTCAAAACTGGCTGTTATTCGTCTTGGGAATGGCAACCTTGACCTTCGCCGTCAGATTGGGGCGGCCAGTCCCTGCGGGAGTTTCAGCCTTTAAAGAAGCAGTGGAACCCGCAGTCGCCCTGATTGTCGGCGCAATTCCCGAAGGCTTACCCGCCGTCATCACCGTCACCCTAGCCGTAGGCGTTTCCCGGATGGCAAATCGCCACGCGATCGTCCGCAAATTGCCTGCTGTGGAAACCCTCGGCGGCGCTACCGTCATCTGTTCCGACAAAACCGGCACCTTGACGGAAAACGAAATGACGGTGCAAGAAATCTATTCTGGCGGCGAATCCTACTCGGTTACGGGTACGGGATACAGCCCCGAAGGCGAAATTCTGCTCAACCAACGGCCAATTACTGTCAGCGAAACTCCAACTTTGCAAGAATGTTTGCAAGCTGGACTCCTTTGCAACGACTCTCACCTGGAATTCAAAGACGATAATTGGATTGTCCTCGGAGATCCGACAGAGGGAGCGTTAATTGCTGCGGGCAAAAAAGCTGATTTGAGCCAGCAAATTTTAGAAAAGTCAATGCAGCGGCTCGATTCAATTCCCTTTGAATCTCAGTTTCAATACATGGCGACGCTGCACCGAACTCCCACTGGCAAAATTTTGTACGTCAAAGGTTCCGTAGAATCAATTCTCGGCCGCTGCGGTTCCAGTCTCGACACTCAAGGAAATCCGGTAGAAGTCGATCGCGCACAAATTCACCACCAAGTGGATGAAATGGCAAAGCAAGGCTTGCGCGTCTTGGCTTTAGCGAAAAAGTCAGTACCGCAAAGCCAAAATTCCGTCGATCACTCGGATTTGGAGTCAGGGCTGATTTTCTTGGGGCTTCAAGGCATGATTGACCCGCCGCGGGCAGAAGCGATCGCAGCCGTCCAAGCTTGTCAAACCGCCGGCATCCAAGTCAAAATGATTACCGGCGACCACATCGCTACAGCCAAGGCGATCGCCCGGCGCATGGGATTCCGCAAAACCAAGCACCACAGAGAACTTGTAGCCTACACCGGCGCTCAACTGGCCTCCATGAGCAAGCAGGAACTCGGCGAAGCCGTAGAAGCCGGCTCAGTTTTTGCCCGCGTCGCCCCAGAACAAAAACTCCGCCTCGTAGAAGCTTTGCAACTTCAAGGCGAAATCGTGGCGATGACGGGAGACGGCGTTAACGACGCGCCCGCCCTCAAACAAGCCGATATCGGGATTGCGATGGGTAGCGGTACGGAGGTTTCTAAGGAAGCCGCCGACATGATTTTGACTGATGATAACTTTGCGTCGATCGAATCTGCTGTCGAAGAAGGGCGATCTGTTTACAAAAATCTGCTCAAAGCAATCAGCTTCATTCTCCCAGTCAACGGCGGAGAATCGATGACAATTTTGCTCAGCACGCTCCTAGGTCGAGAATTGCCGATTTTGTCGCTACAAATTCTCTGGCTGAATATGCTCAACTCGATCACCATGACAGTGCCTCTGGCTTTCGAGCCCAAGTCAGCGGGAGTCATGAAACAGCAGCCCCGACCGGTAAACGAACCTTTTCTCACCGGAAATCGGATCAAGCGGATCGTCGCTATTTCTCTTTACAACTGGACTCTGATTTTCGGAATGTTTGAATGGGTGCGCCAAGCGGATTGGGGAACTTTGGCACTGGCCCGCACGATGGCGATTCAAGCTTTGGTAATGGGGAGAATTTTTTACCTGTTGAGTCTCAGCCAGTTGTTGCCTTCTTTGATTGCTAAGTTTAGCGGTTCTAAGGAAGAAGTTAGCGGCGCTCCCGCCCTCGGTGTGGGAATTGTTGTGGCGGTAATTTTGCAGATTATCTTTGCTAACTCTCCGTTTGTCAATCGCATATTTGACACGGCTCCGATGAATCTGGATCAGTGGCTGATTTGCTTCGGCGTAGCCCTGCCAATGATCGGTGTTGCTCTCTCCGTCAACCGCTTTGACCCGCCCAACTAATCGAACTTGTAGGTACGGCCACCATTAGTAATTTCGGTTGTTCAGAAACCCGGTTTCTTCAAGAAACCGGGTTTCTTTGTTTTACAGTCTCTGTAAAGTTTTAGGATTTAATATCACTCTGCGGACCCAATTATTTGTGCGTTCCCACTTACAGATAGACTCTTGCTTGAGAGGGCAAGTTTCGGGAGCGATCGGATTTCCGCCGAGATAGAGCTCAAGCACGTTAGTCAAAGATGCTAGCGGTTTGATGTCGCTGATTGGATTGTCGTAGAGACCGAGCGCAGTCAGGTTAGTCAAGGATTGCAATGGTTTGATGTCGTTGATTTGATTAATGTCGAGCCAGAGATATCCCAGTTTAGTCAAGGATTCTAGCGGCTTGATGTCACCCAGAAGATTGCCGCTGAGGTTGAGCCACCTCAGGTCAGTCAAAGATGCTAGCGGTTTGATGTCGTTGATTTGATTGTTTTCGAGGGAGAGCTGTGTCAGGTTAGTCAAAGATTCTAGCGGTTTGATGTCGTTGATTTGATTCTTGTCGAGCTTCAACCCAGTTAGTTTAGTCAAGGATGCTAACAGTTTGATGTCGGTGATTTGATTCTTTTCGAGGGAGAGCCAAGTCAGGTTAGTCAAGGATGCTAGCGGTTTGATGTCGCTGATTGGAAAGCCGCCGAGGGAGAGCCAAGTCAGGTTAGTCAAGGATGCTAGCGGTTTGATGTCGCTGATTTTATTGCCGGAGAGACCCAGCTCAGTCAGGTTAGTCAAAGATGCTAGCGGTTTGATGTCGCTGATTTTATTGTGGTAGAGCTCCAGCCGAGTCAGGTTAGTCAAAGATACTAGCGGTTTGATGTCGCTGATTTTATTGCGGGTGAGACCCAGCCAAGTCAGGTTAGTCAAAGATGCTAGCGGTTTGATGTCGTTGATTTCATTGCTGGTGAGATCGAGCCGAGGCAGGTTAGTCAAAGATGCTAGCGGTTTGATGTCGTTGATTTCATTGCTGGTGAGATCGAGCCGAGTCAGGTTAGTCAAGGATTGCAATGGTTTGATGTCGTTGATTTGATTGCTGCTCAGACGCAGCAGAGTCAGTTTAGTCAAGGATTGCAATGGTTTGATGTCGTTGATTTCATTGTTGTCGAGAGCCAGCCGAGTCAGTTTAGTCAAGGATTGCAATGGTTTGATGTCGTTGATTTCATTGCGGTCGAGACCCAGCCAAGTCAGGTTAGTCAAAGATACTAGCGGTTTGATGTCACTGATTGGATTGTCGGCGAGGTCGAGCGCAGTCAGCTTAGTCAAGGATGCTAGCGGTTTGATATCGCTGATTTGATTGTAGTTGAGGTCGAGCAAAGTCAGGTTAGTCAAGGATGCTAGCGCTTTGATATCGCTGATTTGATAGTTTTCGAGGTCGAGCTCCGTGAGGCTCGAAAGTGTCCGATCGGCCGCATCGCACTCAGTAGTCCCCGCTTGCCCCAACAGCACCTCAACAGTATGTTTAGCTTCAGGACTCAAAGAATCTTTTTCGCGACACCAATCCGCAAATGTTCGTCTACTGTTTCCCGATCGCGTTTCGGCGGCATCAGCAGACAGTCCACTTCCACATAATGCTAGGGCGATCGCGCTACAAGTAACTGCGATCGACTTTTGTAAATTTATATGTTTCTGTGCAACTATAAGTGTCATAATCTTGTACCTCTAATTTGCCCAACTGTAAAGTTTTTGCATTTAATATCTAGTCTGGTAAATCACTTACAATTAAGCGCCTATTTTACACCAATGAAAATCTGTTAACCCTTGAATCACATCTTGCTGTGCTGTGTAAATCCTGTTCTACTCGTTACCAGGCAGAGCCTGGTAACGCAGATAGGCGAGGAAGAGCCTCCTATTTTCCTGCTAGAAGAGCGAGCTGGGACTCTGGACATCGGTTCCCTGGCTCTGTCAGGGAACCAGTTATTTATGGTTTATTAGCAAGGGGGCGATCGCGTAAATAAACCCAAAATAAGATCGCCATAGATAAAACGCAAGAAGCTTTCCAAGCAAATAACCACCAAGGACTCCACCACGCGCCGGTTTGTACTTCGACAATATCTGAGCCACCAAACAACAAAAAAATTAGGGTAGTAATCAGGCGATTAATTCTGGTTTTTCCTGATGTTTTTCCGGCATTAACCGCGAAACCAATCGCAAAGCAAAACCAGAGAACTGCTTCAATATAATTGCCATTTACATAGATTTGCTCTAATAATTTAGCTTGGGATTCAGCTTGTTTTAAAGAAGCCGGGGTTAACATAATTTGCCATGAATAAGCACCACCTATTCCGAGACAAACAAAGAGAATTGTTAGTCTTACTGCTGCACCTTTTGTCAAATTCATAAATTAATTTTTAGGGTGGGTTAGGTGGTAACTATATTGGCAAAAAAAAGTTAATTGCCCTCTTATACCAATTTAATGTGAAGTTGCACATCTTCCGCTCGCCCTCAATCCTCCCAACCAAGGGGGACGAAAGAATTCTTGCTCCCCCTTGGTTCGAGGGCTGGGGACTAGAATTCTATGCAGCATCAGGAAAAATTGGTATTACTCACCTTACCACTACCCATTAAACCGAAAATTTACTTACCGTAAAACATTAATCATTTCTGTATTTTAAGATACAATTAACCGCAACCTGAAAAAAGTAGACATATATTAACAAACTAAATGTACGGTGGCTCAGATGTTTGCCGCTTATTGACAATAGACTTGAAGGTTCCCCGATCGCCATTCGCTACAACCCTTGCCCAGCAAGTCTTGGTTTGAACGAGTTGTGATAAGCAAGCCAGTTCGCCCTGACCAACGGTTCGTTATCGATAGCGCGCTCCGAAAAGATTTACTTATCAAATGAATTTAATAATTGTTTTATAATTTGCCCAAGAGTACGGTAGAGTTAATTATCAAGCCAAGAAAACGTGCCGCACCCAAAAAGTGAGTTCACACAACTGGGCCGATCGAAATATCGATATTAATCAAAAAAGTCAAATCAGCAGGGATAGTTTAAAGACTTATGCTAGATAAATCTTTAGCTCTCTCCTGCCAAGGAGCGCTCAAAACAGTTCGCTAAATTCCATGAGCGAACAGAAAAAAAGCGCCTTGAGAAACTTCAGTGATGTCGTTACAGAAGATAATCAATAGCAGCGAGGCTAGACTATGACAAAATTTTCAGAGCAATTTTCTCGGCGTAAATTTATCGTTACAGCAGGTGCATCTGCAGTCAGTTCAATACTGCTCAAAGGCTGTTTGGGAAATCCCCCAGAACCTGGTGCAACGGCAGGCGGTGGCGGCGCAATACCCGCGGCTACCTCAGTAATGGCTGTTGCCAACGAGAAAAGAGTCGAAGGAATTGAAAGCACTAAAATTACATTGGGATATATCCCGATCGTCGAAGCAGCACCTTTAATCATTGCCCAAGAAAAAGGCTTTTTTGCCAAATACGGCATGACTGAGGTAACAGTTGCTAAACAAGCCAACTGGGGCTCGGCCAGAGATAACCTAGAAATTGGATCGGCAGGCGGCGGCATAGACGGCGGTCAGTGGCAAATGCCGATGCCTTATCAAATTAGTAAAGGCCTGATTACCAAAAACAGCGTCCAAATCCCGATGTATGTTCTGGCCCAGTTGAACACTCAGGGAAATGGAATTGCGATCGCGGCCAAACACCAAGGCAAAGGGATCGGACTTAAACTAGATCAAGCGGCCCAAGACTACATCAAAGGTCTCAAACAAGCAGGCACGCCCTTCAAAGCAGCCTACACTTTTCCCAAAGTTAATCAAGACTTGTGGATTCGTTACTGGCTGGCAGCTAACGGCATCAATCCCGACGCAGATGTCGAACTGCTAACAGTACCGGCCGCCCAAACCGTGGCCAACATGAAAACCGGAAGCATGGACGGTTTCAGCACCGGCGACCCCTGGCCGCTGCGGATTGTCAAAGAAAACATCGGCTTCATGTCCGCCCTCACCGCCGAAATCTGGAAAGATCACCCAGAGGAATATCTAGCAATTCGCAGCGACTGGGTAGACAAACACCCGAAAGCCACCGAAGCTTTACTCGCAGGACTAATTGAGGCCCAGCAGTGGTGCGACAAGCCCGAACATCGAGCCGAATTGGTCGCCATTGTTTCTGGCAAAAACTTCTTTGACGTATCTCCCGCGGTTTTGATGCCTCCCTATGAAGGCAAGTATGTCCTGGGCGACGGCAAACCAGACATCAACGACTTCAAGATTAGTCCGCTGTACTGGAAAGACGACATCGGCAACGTTTCCTATCCCTACAAGAGTCACGATTTGTGGTTCTTAACGGAAAGCGTGCGCTGGGGTTTCTTGCCAACAAAAACCTTGGCAGATTCTAAGACAATCATCGATAAAGTCAACCGAGAAGATTTGTGGAAAGCGGCAGCTAAATTAGCCGGAGTTTCGGAGGCTGACATTCCGAAAAATACGTCCCGCGGCATTGAGAAGTTCTTTGACGGCAAAGAATTTAACCCGGAAAATCCAGAAGCTTACATTAATAGTTTGGCAATTAAAAAAGCGTGATGGGGTCTTAGCTTCGCATAATTGAGTCGGGAAAAATACAGCAGAAATATAGGAGATTAACAAGATGGCTGTCAGCACAAATCGGAGAGGCGGAGTCGATGCCCAAGCAGCATTTGGCGAGTTTTGGAAGAAAAATTCCCCAAATATATTGCCGCCAATTTTAGGAATAATTGGATTTATGTTGGTTTGGCAGTTCCTGTCGAGTTCGGGAATTATCAAATTGCCCGGACCGATCAGCGTTTGGACTGAGGAACGGACGCGGATCTTGTTGATGTATCCTTTTATGAACTCCAAAACCTACGGAGTCGGCTTATTTTGGCAGACTTTGGCTAGTTTGGAACGGGTGGCAAAAGGCTACACTCTCGCGGCCGCTGTGGGAATTACCCTGGGAGTTGTGGTAGGTACGAATCCCTTCTTGAACAAGGCTTTAGATCCGATTTTCCAGTTTTTGCGGATGGTGGCGCCTTTGGCTTGGGTGCCCATTGCCCTGGCTGCACTGCAACAAAACGAACCTGCTGCTTTGTTCGTGATTTTTATCACTTCAGTTTGGCCGATTTTAATCAACACGGCTGAAGGTGTTCGCCAAATTCCCGACGATTACAACAACGTGGCGAAAGTGCTGCAGCTTTCTCGTCAGGAATATTACATGAATATTTTGTTTCCGTCGGCGCTTCCTTATATCTTCACAGGATTGAGAATTGCGATCGGTTTGGCTTGGCTGGCGATTATTGCTGCGGAAATTGTGATGTCTGGGATTACGGGTATCGGCTTCTTTATTTGGAATGCTTACCAACAAAACTACATTAGCGAAATTCTGTTAGCGGTGTTCTACATTGGGGCTGTTGGTTTGTTGCTCGATCGCATGATGGCTTGGTTGCAGCAAAAAATTGCTCCCCCTCAAGGAAAGTAGTTTTGAGTTACTTCTTTGACGCCGGAAGAATTGGGATTATTTAACCCCGAAGACGCGTTAGCGAAGCGGCGCGCAAGCGCTAGGACACGAAGGAAGAAGAGGGAAGAAGAGGGAAGCAGTAGATAATATTCTACGGGTAACGGGCTCACATTATTTATACTTCCACTCTCTCCCTCCAATCTACTTGTAGGCTCTGCATGGGAAGTTAATTAGCAGGTCTCGAAATAATAAACCTACAAAAAAGGCAAGGAAATCATGTCTGTTTTGATTGCAGTAGAACAAGTCGGAAAAGTATTTAATTTAACAGACGGCGGCACATACATAGCCCTCAAAGGCATCGACTTAGAAATTAAAAAAGGAGAATTTATCTCCTTAATCGGACACTCCGGCTGCGGTAAATCTACGCTACTAAATATGGTGGCAGGTTTGGACCTACCCACAGAAGGATTGGTGACGATCGACGGACAAAGAATCACCCAGCCAGGCCCCGATCGCATGGTAGTATTCCAAAACTATTCGCTGCTACCTTGGCGGACGGTTAGAGAAAACATTACTCTAGCTGTAGATTCGGTGATGAGCGGCTTACCCAAGGCCGAACGCCTGGAAATCATTCAAAAACACATCGACATGGTGGGCTTGACGCCCCACGCCGACAAGCAACCCGCACTGCTGTCGGGCGGACAAAAACAGCGCGTGGCGATCGCCCGTGCTCTGGCCCTGCGCCCCAAACTGTTACTCTTAGACGAACCCTTCGGCGCTTTGGATGCTTTGACTCGCGGCAACTTGCAAGAAAAGTTGATGGAAATTTGCCAAGAGTACGAAATCAGCGCCCTGATGGTAACCCACGATGTGGATGAGGCAGTGTTGCTGAGCGATCGCATCGTCATGCTCACCAACGGCCCAGAATCGAAGATTGGCGGGATTCTCGAAGTAGACATCCCCCGCCCCCGCAAACGGATGGAAGTCGTCTCACACCCCAGCTACTACGCTCTACGTAGCGAAATGATTTACTTCCTCAACCAGCAGAAGCGCGTCAAAAAACTGCGGGCGCGGAAAGTACCCGCGATCGCCCGCCACGGTCTGGAAAAAGTCAACCTCGAACTCGGCTTTATTCCGCTGGCAGCCTGTGCTCCCCTCGCTGTCGCCAAAGAAAAAGGCTTTTTTGCCAAGCACGGCCTCGATGAAGTCCACCTCGTGCGGGAAACAAGCTGGCGCGGCATCGTAGACGGCATCGCCGCAGGTTACTTAGACGCAGCCCAAATGCCCTCGGGGATGGCGATGTGGTTGAGCTTGGGGGGCCACCAAGAGAAGCCGATTCCGACGGTTACAGCCCTCACTATGAGCCGCAATGGCAACGGAATTACCCTCGCGAGGCGCTTTTACGACCAAGGGATCTACACTCTGGCAGACTTTAAAAAAATGCTCCAGAGAACGCCCGCGCAAACGCACCGTATGGCGATCGTGCACCCTTCTTCGATGCACAACCTGTTACTGCGTTACTGGCTGGCTTCCGGTGGCATTGACCCGGATCGCGATGTGTTGCTGAAAAATATCCCACCGGCTCAGATGATCGTTGACTTGCAGGGCGGCACTATTGACGGTTTCTGCGTCGGCGAACCTTGGAACTTGCGGGCATCGATAGAAGGAGTCGGCTTTACGGTGGCGACAGATTTGGAACTGTGGCCCGGACACCCCGCGAAAATTCTCGGAGTTCGGGAAGACTGGGCAAATGCTTATCCCAACACTCACATTGCTCTAGTCAAAGCTTTGCTCGAAGCTTGCCACTATTGCGCCGAGCCAAATCACGCTGCCGAGGTGGCGGAAATTGTCGCGGGAAGGGAGTACGTCGCTACTGATAAGAGTTACATCCAGCTAGGCGATCCGAAATCTTTTGCTTGCAACCTCGATACTCCGATGCGGGAATACGCCCACCACTTGTTTTCTGGAGAGGGGGTAAATCGCCCAAGCCGCACCGAACAACTCTGGCACATGGTGCAGATGGCACGCTGGGGCGATACTGTGTTCCCGCGCAACTGGGTGGAAATTCTGGAACGGGTGGTGCGAGTCGGTGCGTTCAGCACGGCGGCTCGAGAGCTGGGGATGGCTGATATTACTTACACTCGCGGTTCTCTCAGCTTGTTTGACGGCTCGGTGTTTAATGCTGAGGATCCGATCGGCTATCTCAACAATCTGGCGATTAAACGCGATTTCACGATGGCTGAAGTTGTACTCGATTCCGGTCGCAGAGCTGCTTAAAGCGGTTTATAGTTGGATAAAAACAGGGTAATTGCTAATTGTTAGTTGTTGGTTGTTAGTTGTTAGTTGTTAACTTCTAAGTGCTAGTTAGTAATTCCCTCTTCCTTCTTCCCTCTTGTCTCTTCCTTCTTTCTTCGCCAATCACCCACTCACAATTTCCCAAACCTATGATTAATACTTCTCTCAACCAGACGAATACCAAAACCCAAATCAAGTCTAAGAACGATCGCCGCCAGCCTTTTTTGGTGATGGACAATGTTTACAAAGAATATCCAAACGGTTACAGGGCTTTAGAAAATGTCAATCTGAATGTAGCTGAGGGAGAGTTTATTACTCTGATCGGGCACTCGGGCTGCGGCAAATCAACACTGTTAAATATGGTGTCGGGTTTTAGCCATCCGAGCCAGGGCACCGTGTCGATTAACGGGCAGCGGATTACGAAGCCGGGCCCCGATCGCATGGTGGTGTTTCAGGGTTACGCTTTGCTGCCTTGGCGGACGGTGTTTGAAAATGTTTATTTGGCGGTTCATGCTGTATTTCCGAATAAGTCGAAACTCGAAAAAAATGCGATCGTCAAAGAGCATTTGGCGATGGTGGGATTGACAGAAGCTGCTGAGAAAAGACCGCCGCAAATTTCGGGGGGGATGAAGCAGCGGGTTTCGATCGCCCGCGCTTTGGCAATTCGCCCGAAAGTGCTGATTTTAGACGAACCTTTTGGTGCTCTGGACGCAATTACTAAGGAGGAATTGCAAGAAGAGTTGCTGAAAATCTGGAACGATCACCGCTGTACGGTGTTGATGATTACTCACGATATTGACGAAGCGCTGTTTTTGGCCGATCGACTCGTGATGATGACTAACGGCCCGTCGGCGACAATTGGCGAGGTTCTGGAGATTCCTTTTCCGCGTCCGCGCGATCGGGTTCAAATGATGGAAGATCCGGAATACTACAATTTGCGGAACTACGCCCTAGATTTCCTGTTCCGTCGCTTTGCACACGATCACGATGCCTAATCGGTTGGGAAATCAAAGTTAAACAGGAGGATATCAGACATATCCAAGAAGTTTAATTCTTGTCTGCAGTAGGGGTTAGGCATCCTGCCGGCCCAAGACGAGCTTTTTTGCAGAAGTCTCTTGAAAAGTTTAAGCCCCAGTGTTCCCCTATCTCAGGGGAACATCGCAGCAGGCGCAATTTTCCCGATCCGGTTGGGTAAGCTGAGGCTTTATGGTGGGCGAGAAGTTTTTTCGGAGGTTCGGATCTTTTTCCCAGCTTTTACGTCTACCAGCGAAGAGACCCAATTGCCTAGCTGTCGGTAAGCTGGCATGAACAGAGCCCGCCTTCGATCCGAGGGTGGGCTTCTTCTTCATGTTATTAACCGTTTGTGGGCGATCGAGGGTGTGTGCATTCCACCCTTTGAACTGGCACACTCCGGGAAGTTGATTCGTGTTGGATGAATTAATGTTTTTGTCAATATAGCGGTTTTCAGTTGAGTGAAGTACAGATACTCGGGTAGCGAAACGGCCGATCCTAAGTCCGGCGCTGGAGTCTGTGACTTTTAATAATTGGTATAAGACTGATGATTTTAGCAAGACTTTTTTAAAGGGGTATTACTCAGGTTTGCACGGAAAACTCCTCTGGGTCAATATTCCAATTTACCCAGCGAATTGCTTCTTTAGCCGTTAGCGAAGCCCTCGAAGAGGATCGCACATCAGGCGGCACTCGCAAAGCGTGAATGTGTCCCGTGCTCGGACAAGTCATTTTTAACAAATAAACTGGGTTTGCATTACCCTCCCGATCAAAATCATCGTTAAACTCGATGCTTAACAGCGTGTATTCCTGCCAACTATCTAATTCTGTCGTCGCTAATTCTTGACAAATGCGAGCGTAACCAATTCTCTGAATTAACAATCGACGAAGTTCGGCATTTTCTTCAGATAAAAGCCATTCTGCTTGCCAGCGATCGGGGTGTACTTTTCCGTAGTTTTCGGGTAATTTAACGCCGTGGTGAAAGTATAAACTGTAGCCGTCGGCAAATGCGATCGCCGGTTCTCCTTCAGCGTGCAGCCGATTTTCAGCGTCAAAGCGAAGGTGCAGGGGGCGATCGCAAACTACGCAAATATTCTCAAACGGCAAGATCCACCCGCACTCCTCGAACAACTCTTGCTTGCAGCGAAGTAGTTCTTGTGCTTTCAAGTCGAGAGTGACACCAAATTTCGAGCTCAAAAATTCAGTCAAATGAATTTCCTTCACCAGAGTTGTAGGGGTTAGTGGTTCTAGTTCTCGATCGTTAAAATATGAGGGGAAATCCTCTCCCAGCGATTTTAGGTCATTTTTTCGCAATTGCTGAAATTCTGACACCAGAATGCGATCGCCATTTGGATCTAGTATTATTGCATTCGACAGAGCATTCCACAACGCCCAACCCGAAAATCCTACGTCCAACCATTGAAAAAATTTGTGCAACAAAGATTTTCCCCATACTAAATTTGTCACCGCTATTTCCGATATTTGATCTCCTTCGTCCAACTCTTCAAAAATTTGCTCTAACAAAGATTTTTCCCTTACTAAAGTTGTCACCGCTATTTCCCATATTTGATCTCGTGATACACTGTCAATATTAAGTCGTTTGAAGAGTTCGAGAGAAGCGACCTGTGGACTGCTGCAAACAATAACTTCTGGTGCTTCCACACCAATAGCTGCATAGATTTTTTTCACGGCTTTTGTAGCTTTTTTAGAATCAATTGGCGCAGTCTTGAGGGTAAGGTACTTTTGTGTAAGTTCCCTCGGCAGATTTAAGTCGGTAATTGGATTGTTGTAGAGATAAATTTCGGGCTGGTTGGTGAGTGCCGACAGCGGAGTGATATCGGTAATTTGATTGCTGGAGATAATCAGTCTGGTCAGCTTGGTGAGTCGCGAAACCGGAGTGATGTCCGTAATTTGATTGTTGTGGAGATTCAGTATGAACATATTGGTGAGTGCCGACAGTCCAGTGATGTCGGTAACTGGAGTGTTGGAGAGAAACAGTCTGGTCAGATTTGTAAGTTCCGACAGCCCAGTGATGTCGGTAATTGGATTGTTGGAGAGATGCAGGCTTCTCAGGTTGAGGAGTGGTGACAGGCCAGTGAGATCGGTAATTGAATTGGTTTCGAGATGCAGGCTTGTCAGGTTGTTGAGTCCCGACAGCGGAGTTATGTCGGTAATTTGATTGTTTTCGAGATGCAGTCTGGTTAGGTTGGTGAATCCCGATAGCGGAGTTATGTCGGTAATTTTATTGGACGGGAGATGCAGTTCAGTAAGGTTTGAAAGTACCCGATTGGCTTCATTGCAGTCACAAGTGCCAGCCTGTTTTAACAGCATCTCAACTGTATGCCTGGCCGATTCTGAAAGACTATCTTTGTGCAAGCACCAATCGGCAAAGCTACTGAAATTAAGTGGTTGGTTGGCTTGTTGTTCTGGCATAGTAAATTTTGATTCAAGTTTGGTAAAATGTCAGTTTTTCATGTTTGTACGCTAAACTCCTCTGGATTGATTCCCCAATTTACCCAGCGAATTGCTTCTTGAGCTGATTCTAGATCGGGCGGCACTCGCAAAACGTGAATAAATCCCGTGCTCGGACAAGTCATTTTTAACAAATAAATCGGCTCGACATCGGCGTTATCGATTTTTAATAGCGTGTATTCTTGCCAACTATCTAATTCTACTGCTTGCAATTGTTGGCAAATGCGATCGTAACCAATTCTCTCAATTAATACTCGACGCAGTTCGGCATTTGATTCGGATAAAAGCCATTCTGCTTGCCACAAATCGGAGTGTACTTTTCCGTATTTTTCCGGTAATTTAACACCGTGGTGAAAGTATAAACTGTAGCCGTCCGCAAATGCGATCGCCGGTTCTCCTTCAGCGTGTGGCCGATTTTCAGCGTCAAAGCGAAGGTGCAGGGGGCGATCGCAAACTAAGCAAATGTTCTCAAACGGGAATATCCACCCGCAATCCTCGAACAACTGTTGCTTGCAACGAAATAGTTCTTGTGCTTTTTGGTCGAGAGTAACACCAAATTTCGCTATCAAAAATTCAGTCCAATGGATTTCCTCCACCATATCCGTAGGGGTTAGTGGGCTTACATAGTAAGGCTCGGCCATGATATCACCTCCCAGCGATTCTCTGTAATTTTCTACTAAGTCGTGAAATTCTGAGTCGAGTATGTTATCGGCCGACTGCTCTAGTCTTCTTTCATGCCCCAGAGCATGCCGCCACACCTGACCCGAACATCCTACGTCCACCCATTGAAATAACTCATCCAACAATCTGTTTCTCCTTACTATACTCTCAACCCCTATTTCCCATTTTTGAAGTTGCGATATCCAGGAGATTTTGAGTTGTTTGGGTAGTTTTATAGAAGCTACCTGTGGACTGCTGCAAACAATAACTTGGGGTGCTTCTCGACCAATAGCTGCATAGATTTTTTTCACCGTTTCTGTAGCTTTTTGAGCATCAATTGGCGTGGTAGAGAGCGTCAGGTACTTCTGTCTAAGTTCGCTCGACAGATTGAGGTAGGTAATTTGATTGTCACCAAGACGCAGCCATGTCAGGTTGGTGAGTGCCGCCAGCGAGGTGATATGGGTAATTTGATTGAAGTCCAGATGCAAGTCGGTCAGGTTGGTGAGTGCCGACAGCGAGGTGATATCGGTAATTTGATTGTCGCCAACATCCAGGTCGGTGAGGTTGGTGAGTCCCGACAGTCTAGGGATATCGGTAATTCGATTGTTGTAGA
Organism: Microcoleus sp. AR_TQ3_B6; assembly: GCF_036702785.1. Lineage (NCBI taxonomy): Bacteria > Bacillati > Cyanobacteriota > Cyanophyceae > Oscillatoriales > Microcoleaceae > Microcoleus > Microcoleus sp. AR_TQ3_B6. The sequence goes on from NZ_JAUBVJ010000070.1 coordinate 16,411, forward strand.
GACTCAATTCGGTCAGGTTGGAGAGTCCCGACAGCGAGGTGATATCGGTAATTTGATTAGAGTCCAGATGCAATTTGGTCAGGTTGGTGAGTCCCGACAGCGAGGTGATATCGGTAATTTGATTGGAATCCAGATCCAAGTCGGTCAGGTTGGTGAGTGCCGACAGCGAGGTGATATCGGTAATTTGATTGTCACCAAGACGCAGCCATGTCAGGTTGGTGAGTGCCGCCAGCGAGGTGATATCGGTAATTTGATTGTTGCCGAGATTCAGTTGGGTCAGGTTGGTGAGTGCCGATAGCCAGGTGATATCGGTAATTTGATAGTTATAGAGAGACAGTTCGGTCAGGTTGGTGAGTGCCGATAGCCTGGTGATATCGGTAATTTGATTGTCGTAGAGATAAAGTTTTGTCAGGTTGGTGAGTGCCGACAGCGGACTAATATCGGTAATTTGATTGCTGTAGAGATTCAGTTCGGTCAGGTTGGTGAGTGCCGACAGCGAAGTGATGTCACTAATTTGATTGTTGCCCAGATTCAGTTCGGTCAGGTTGGTGAGTGCCGACAGTCCAGTGATATCGGTAATTTTATTGATGTAGAGATTCAGTTCGGTCAGATTGGTGAGTGCCGACAGCGAGGTGATATCAATAATTTTATTTTTGCTAAGACCCAGCGATGTCAGGTTGGTGAGTGCCGACAGCGAGGTGATATCGGTAATTTGATTGTATTCCAGACTCAGTTCGGTCAGGTTAGTGAGTGCCGACAGCGAGGTGATATCGCTAATTTGATTGCATTCCAGACTCAGTTCGGTCAGGTTGGTGAGTGCCGACAGCGAGGTGATCTCACTAATTTGATTGTATTCCAGACTCAGTTCGGTCAGGTTAGTGAGTGCCGACAGCGAGGTGATATCGCTAATTTGATTGCATTCCAGACTCAGTTCGGTCAGGTTGGTGAGTGCCGACAGCGAGGTGATATCGGTAATTTGATTGTATTCCAGACTCAGTTCGGTCAGTTTGGTGAGTGCCGACAGCGAGGTGATATCGGTAATTTGATTGTCGCCAAGACCCAGCGATGTCAGGTTGGTGAGTGCCGACAGCCCAGTGATGTCGGTAATTTGATTTTTGCCGAGAGACAGTTCGGTCAGGTTGGAGAGTGCCGACAGCGGATTTATATCGGTAATTTGATTCTCGTTGAGATGGAGTTCAGTGAGGTTTAAAAGTACCTTCTGGGCTTCATCGCAGTCAGAAGTGCCAGCAATTTCTAACAGCATCTCAACAGTATGCCTTGCCTCTCTTGTCAGACGATTTTTGTGCTTGCACCAGTCGGCAAAGCTACTGAGATTAATTGGTTGGTTTGCTTGTTGTTCTGGCATTGTAAATTTTGATTCCAGTTTGGTAAGATGTCAGTTTTTTATGTTTGTACGCTAAACTCCTCTGGATCGATTCCCCAATTTATCCAGCGAATTGCTTCTTGAGCTGATTCTAGATCGGGCGGCACTCGCAACGCGTGAATAAATCCCGTGCTCCGACAAGTCATTTTTAACAAATAAATCGGATTTGCATTACCCTCGTCATCAAAATCATCGTCAAAGTCGATGCTTAATAAAGTGTATTCCTGCCAACTATCTAATTCTGTCACCTCTAATTCTTGACAAATGCGCTCGTAACCAATTCTCTGAATTAACAATCGACGAAGTTCGGCATTTTCTTCAGATAAAAGCCATTCTGCTTGCCACAAATCTGGGTGTACTTTTCCGTATTCTTCGGGTAATTTAACGCCGTGGTGAAAGTATAAACTGTAGCCGTCGGCAAATGCGATCGCCGGTTCTCCTTCAGCGTGTAGCCGATTTTCAGCGTCAAAGCGGATGTGCAGGGGGCGATCGCAAATTATGCAAATTTTCTCAAACGGCAAGATCCATCCGCATTCCTCGAACAACTGTTGCTTGCAGTGAAGTAGTTCTTGTGCTTTCAAGTCGAGAGTAATACCAAATTTCGAGATAACAAGTTCAGTCAAATGGATTTCCTTAACCAAATCCATAGGGGTGAGTGGCTGTAGATAGTTATAATCTGAGAGGGAATCAACTCCGAGAGATTCTAAAAAATTTTCTACTAATTCCTGAAATTGTGACACGAGTATGCGATCGGCATCCGGCTCTAGTATTATTTGATACAATAGAGCATCCCACAACACCGGACTCAAAGTTCCTACATCTACCGATTGATATAACTCATTTAACAACGACTTGCCCCATCCTGAATTGCCAGTCGATATTGGCGATATTTGATGTTGTGCTATACAGTCATTTTGTAGTTTTTTTAGTAGTGTTATAGTAGCTGGCAGACTGCTGGAAATAAAAACTTTAGGTGGTTCTATATCGATAGCTGCATATAGTTTTTTCACGGCTTCAGTAGCTTTTTCATGATGAATTGGTGCCGTAAAGAGCGTCAGGTACTTTTGTGGAAATTCGAGGGACCAATTTAAGTAGGTAATTGGATTGTCCCTGAGATCGAGTCTGGTTAGGTTGGTGAGTCCCAACAGCGGAGTAAAATCGGTAATTTGATTGTTGTCGATCAATAGTTCGGTCAGGTTAGTGAGTCCCGACAGCGGAGTGATATCGCTAATTTGATTGCCACTGAGATAAAGTCTGGTTAGGTTGGTGAGTCCCAACAGCGGAGTGATATCGGTAATTTGATTGTATGGGAGAATCAGTTGGGTCAGATTGGTAAGTGCGGATAGCCCAGCCATGTCGGTAATTTGATTGCTGTTGAGAAACAGTTCGGTGAGGTTGATCAGTCCCGACAGCGGAGTGATATCGATAATTTGATTGTCGTTGAGAGATAGTGAGAGGAGGTTGGTGAGTGCCGACAGCCCAGTGATGTCTGTAATTTGATTGTCGGCGATAGATAGTTCGGTCAGGTTGGTGAGTACCGACAGCCCAGTTATATCGGTAATTTGATTGTGGTCGAGATCGAGTATGGTTAGGTTGGTAAGTCCCGATAGCGGAGTGATATCGGTAATTTGATTGTCGTTGAGATTCAGAGATGTCAGGTTGGTGAGTCCCGACAGCCCAGTGATGTCGGTAATTTGATTGCTGCTTATAGATAGTTTGGTCAGGTTGGTAAATCCCGACAGTGCAGTGATGTCGGTAATTTGATTCAGGTAGAGAGCCAGGTCAGTCAGGTTGGTGAGTGCCGATAGCGAAGTGATGTCGGTAATTTGATTGTTGCTGATAGATAGTTCTGTCACATTGGTGAGTGATGACAGCCCAGTGATGTCGGTAATTTGATTGTCGCTGATATATAGTTGGGTCAGGTTGGTGAGTCCTGACAGCGAGGTGATATCGGTAATTTGATTCATGTTGAGAGACAGTTTTGTGAGGTTGGTGAGTTCCCACAGCCCGGTTATATCGGTAATTTGATTGTCTTCGAGATTTAGGTAGGCCAGGTTGGTGAGTCCTGACAGTGGAGTGATGTCGGTAATTTGATAGTTGCGGAGATTTAGGTAGGTCAGGTTGGTGAGTCCTGACAGTGGAGTGATGTCGGTAATTTGATAGCTGCTCAGATGTAGGTAGGTCAGGTTGGTGAGTCCTGAGAGTGGAGTGATGTCGGTAATTTGATTATATTCAAGATACAGTTCAGTGAGGTTGGTGAGTTCCCACAGCCCAGTTATATCGGTAATTTGATTGCTGCCCAGATACAGTACGGTCAGGTTGGTGAGTCTCGACAGCGAGGTGATTTCAGTAATTTGATTGTCTTCGAGATTTAGGTAGGTCAGGTTGGTGAGTCCTGACAGTGGAGTGATGTCGGTAATTTGATGGCTGCTGAGATGTAGGTAGGTCAGGTTGGTGAGTCCTGACAGTGGAGTGATGTCGGTAATTTGATGGTCTTCGAGAAACAGTTCAGTGAGGTTGGTGGGTTCCCACAGCCCAGTTATATCGGTAATTTGATTGCTGCCCAGATACAGTACGGTCAGGTTGGTGAGTCTCGACAGTGGAGTGATGTCGGTAATTTGATTGTCTTCGAGATTTAGGTAGGTCAGGTTGGTGAGTCCTGACAGTGGAGTGATGTCGGTAATTTGATTGTCTTCAAGATTTAGGTAGGTCAGGTTGGTGAGTCCTGAGAGTGGAGTGATGTCGGTAATTTGATTGTCTTCGAGATACAGTTCAGTGAGGTTTGAAAGTACCACATCGGCTTCATTGCAGGCAGAATGACCAGCCTGTTCTAACAACACCTCAACTGTATGCCTTGCCGATTCTGAAAGACTATCTTTGTGCTTGCACCAGTCGGCAAAGCTACTAAAATTAATTGGTTGGTTGGGTTGTGATTCTGACATAGTAAATTCCGATTCTATTATGGAAAAGTTTCTGTGCTTCATGATAGTCCGACCGGGGTTTAAACCCAGGCATCACTCCTTAATTTCAGTCGGTTTAAACCGATTGAAATTAAGGAGTGAGAGCGCGTTGTTAGAGAATATTTGGTGTTAATTTATTGGATGTGTTAATATTAGCAGTCCGTTTTAACGGACTTTAGCTACTCGCTGTGGGGTTTAAACCCCTAGCGGACTTTCGGACTGGCGGGCTGGCGGACCTGTAGGTAAAGAAAAATATTTAAGTTTGCACGCTAAATTCCTCTGGGGTGATATCCCAATTTACCCAACGAATTGCCTCAAGAGCCGATCGCACATCAGGCGACACTCGCAAAGCGTGAATGTGTCCCGTACTCGGACAAGTCATTTTTAACAAATAAACTGGCTTGGCATTACCCACCCAATCAAAATCATCGTCAAACTCGATGCTTAATAGAGTATATTCCTGCCAACTATCTAATTCGGTCACCTCTAATTCTTGACAAATGCGATCGTAAGTAATTCCCTGAATTAACGCGCGCCGAACTTCTGCATTCTGTTCCTTCAACACCCACTTAGACTGCCACTGGTGCGGGTGCAGCCTACCGTACCCTTCGGGCAAAATCACGCCGTGATAGGCGTAAATCGAAAAACCGTCGGCAAATTGTACCGCTGGTGTTCCTTCGGCGTGCAAGCGGTGGTTGCTGTCAACGGAAAGTGCGATCGGCTTTTCACAGACAATGCAAACTTTGTCATAGGGATAAATCCAGCCGCAATCCCGGACAATCGATTGAAAAATAATCCAATTTCTGCCGTAGGAATGAGGTAAATTAAGAACCGAAATGCAGAAATCAAACAAACTGCCATAAGCAGCCCACAATTCTGGTTGAATGCAATTACTGAGTGGTTTTCCTAATGTTTGCCAGTGGATTTCTCCACTCCGCTCATCGATCACCTGTTCCGGTGGCAATTGGCTTGCTATTGCGCCCGCTAAATAATTGCGCTGCGCCTCCCACAATTGCGTTTGCAGTTGAGTATAAAGTCCAGCTTCTAGTTGAGTTTGCAGTTGGTTTTGGAGTTCACTTTCTAGTTGGCCTCGCAAATAGCCCCGCAGTTGTTTTTCTAACTGGCTGCGTAGTTTTGTCTCGAATTGACTCCGCAGTTGGCTGCTGGGATTGTCCAATCGACTGACGATTAGATCGGCAGCTTCGTAGGGGCGATCGACAAAAATGATTTCCGGTGCTTTTAGGCCGATCGCACTGTAAGCCGATTTAACTGTTTCCTCCGCTTGCGAGCGATTTATCGGGCCAGTGGAAAGCGAGATCGCTCTCCACTTTTGGCGATAAACAGGAATCAAAGCTGCTTGTTCTGGCGTCAGTTTTTTAACCTTAGTCTGCGACATACCGCCAGCCTTGGGGCTCATATTCGCGCTGAATTCGCACCATCCAATTCCCTTCGGGAATTGCGATGGCGTGGTGTTCTTCGTGACTCAATAAAGCTGTCGGTGAAAGCACCCGCAAGTACAAAGTGCCGTCTTTTTCGTAAAGTTCAGCTTGTCCCTCAATAATCTGGTGAGAATGTCCCGTGACTTCACCTTCGGCGAGAGTTAGGTGAGGTTTTTTTTCTCCTTCGATTTTCGGTACCGGGGTGAGAATTACGTCGCCTTGTCGGATAGGTTGCATAAGTTTTTTCTCAATTTTGTTTGCTAGTGTCGGTCGATCGAGCTTTTCTACCGCAATTCAATACTACATATGTAATACACGGCTGTCAAGAGCCACAAACCAAATTCCATAACTCTTTGCTGCACTCACAGGCGTTATCTTGGGAGGGTGAAAGTGCGATCGCAAACAGGAATGCTATAAATAGACGCGAGTTTCGAGCCGCCTGGGTGAGGGCGGGTTTATAGATATTGTCGAGGTGAATGAAAGATTCTTAGTGAAACCCGCCCCTACAAATATTGTGGTTAATTTATGGAATCAGTTACAACATCATGTCTAGAGCAATTGGTCAATAGCGCGCCCGAGGCTCCAGCAAACCCGCTAGCAGGTAGATGGCGCAACCCAGCAATCCCACCACTGCCCCAATTGGGGTACAGATGGCAATGCCTAGGAGGACTAGCAAAACTCGTGGCCATACAATGAGCATTGCTTATTGGTTTGTCAGTTTTGAGCAAATAAATTAAAGGAGTTTTCCGCCTAAATGCAGCGGTTTAAGGCGTAATTTTTGAATTTGCCCAATTCCACCCAAATTACAGATAATGCAATAGAAACCATAGCATAGGACAGGGCAGCGCTCGCAGACCTACCGTATTTTTATGTCATTTCATCAAAGCCTGTTACCAGTTCGTTGAGCAAGGCAACAATTTCTTGAGCAGACATTGTATGTCTCAGAAATTAAAAAGCAATCTCTCACCATTAGTAGCGATCGCATTTCACTAAGCCCAAGCTTTTATCCCCAAGGAACCGTCACCCTTTTAGTAGAAAAGCAGACCTCAAAGTCATAAAAAAGTTGGCATCAATTTATTTATTTGTGACCCCCTCTTCCAGAGACTTATACTTCGACCCATCAGGCATAATAGCACCTGCGAGCAAAGCACCACTCAGATCAGAAATGCTAACTTTAGCACCTTTTAGATTTGCACCACTTAGGTAGGCACTATTCAGATTAGCACCACTCAAACTAGCATTCGTCAAATTGACGCCGCTCATATTTGCGTTACTCAAGTCCGCACAAATTAAATTAGCGCCGCTGAGGTTGGCACTACTGAGATTAACCTGACTCAAGCGAGCAAAACTCAGGTTGGCATCACTGAGATTAGCACCACTCAATTTAGCCTGACTGAGGTGAGCATTATTGAGGTTAGCGTGGCTCAGATTGGCATTACTGAGATCGGCTTCACTCAATTTCGTTTCACTTAGATTTGCCCGATAGAGATTAATAGCTACTAAGTCTGCACCAATAGCATCTAGACCTCTGAGAGAAACACCATCTTCATTCAAATCTTGGAGTGCCAGAATTCTTGCATAGCTAACTTTTACGCCGTGTGCTGCATCAACTATACTCCAAGCTTGGTAATGAAATTGCTTCCGGCGATCGGGTGCTTCCTTAATGAATAAAATTAAAGCAACGACCATACTAAGAGCATCAACACTCTGCAAAATCTCTCCTATCAGAGAATTATCGTCTGCCGCCACATAAATTATGATGAACAGAACGGCTGAAACACAAGCCACTAACCAGGCAGGTTGTGCCCAAAAATTATCAATGAATTTTTCTAAAATTCCTTTGAGAACTTCACCCAATCGCTGAATGAGTGATAGCTCTTGAAATTTCTGATAACTATCAGTTATTTTCAAGAGCGTTTTTTGGATAATTTCACCATCCAACTGAATTGATACTAAAGGCTTTTTCCGTGCCTCGGTTGGTGGCGCGATCGGCTTAGATTCGTTCAGTAATTGTGTCTGTGATTCTTGTGGCTGATTGGGGGTGATCTCTTTTCGATCTGCGACAACCTTTGGTGCAGAATCTGCACCTGAGTCTTTTAACATCAAACCAGTAATTGCTCTGTAGGCATTTGTCCACGCCAGCTTTACTTCGGGAGTCCAATCTTCTTGGAGATACTGCTCAAAAGACATCAGCAGTGCGTCTCCAACTGGACCATAATATTTGGGAATTACTCCATAGCCGATGTGTCTGCCTCCCAAGGCCTTGAGAACTGGCCCTAAAGCTTCTGGAGAGCGGAGATTTTCTACTACCAATACCAAAGAATTTAGGAGCTTTTTCTGTTGCTTTTCCATATCGATATTGGCAAACAGCGGTTTAAATTCAGGGTGAGCGAGGAAGAGGTTTTCGTAGAAGCTAGCGGCAAATTCATCAGCACGAGGTTTGATTTTCTCGAAACTGCTTTCCAGTACATCTACGGCTAACTCTGGCTCTTTTTCGGGAAGTGATTCTAGTTGGTCGTTAGCTGTTACAGTCACCTTTTTTTCGGGAATGATCTCTGCTTCTAATTGAACTTCTTCAAGTGTAGTTTCTACACCTGCGCCTTTTAACATCAAAGCAGTAATCGATCCGTAGGCATCGATCCATGCTTGTTTGACTTCAATAGTCCAATCTTCCTGAAGATACTCCTCAAAGGTCATTAGTAGTGCTTGTCCAACTGCCGGGTAAGAATTGGCGATCGCTCCATAACTGACGTGTCTGCCTCCCAGTGAGTTGAGAACTGGCCCTAAAGCCTCTGGAGAACGGAGATTTTCTACTACCAAAACCAGAGCATTAAGCAGCTTTTTCTGTTGCTTTGCCATATCGGTATTGGCAAACAGCGGTTTCACTCCTGGATAAAGTTTAAACAGGTTTTCGTAGAAGCTAGTGGCAAATTCATCAGCAACAGGTTTGATTTTATCGAAACTTTGCTCTAAAAGTTCCACATTTAAGGACATATTTTTGTTTCTCTCTAGAAAGTTGACGAGCCCTTGTCTTTAGACAGGGTTTTTTAACTATCGGGGTCTGATGAATGCTTTTGATAGAGTGTTGGAAGAGAGTTTCTTTGCTGACGCCATAACCAGATATTACAAAGTCAAATTTTCCAATTCTTGAGACACCATAGCCATAAACTCTCCTGCATCGTTTATGCCCATTTCTCCTAAAGCTTTCCACTCTTCACTGCTGTAATCTAAATCGAGTCCCATCACCTCTTGAGTCCAATAGGGCAAATTAGATGGGTTTTCCATTAGCTCAGAGGTTATTTTTAAGAGTTCTGTGCCGGTCATCTTTTTTCTAACCTTTGTCGCCAAGCAAAAAGAGAGCAATTTCGCCAAATTACTTTTTGGGGGAATGGCTATTAGAAATGCCATATTTTGTGCTAGTACAAACTTGTCTAAATTCATTGGATATTTTCCTCGTTTTTCTAGATTCAAGTAAGGTTTTTTAGGAGATGACGGAGAGCAAGTTCAGGAATTACGCAAAAGTTCAAATAAACCGGGTTTTTCGACTGGGAGAAATAGCCATAAAGCCGATTTTACGTCAAAGGATCTCGGTTTATGTGTAAGTCCTAAACTTATGACTCTCGCAGAAGATCATAAATCAACTGGGAGAAGTTTTGCTAGAAATTTTCTTTCGTATAGCCAAACCCGTATTTATGGCAGAGATTCCTCAATTGTAGCGAGAGCCAGGAGAACCGCAGAAATATACGTCAACTTTATTGGGCGCGTCTGGCTGCGCTACATCTTGAAAAATCTCCTCCCAGTCTGGACGACCCGTTTGTGTACGGATCTTTAAACCTGCAATCAAATTAACCTGCGTCTGAGAATACATCAAATCCATTGCCACAAATAGGGTGCTGGATTTCATATCAGACTTTTGCTGGGCACCTGTCAGATACAAATTAATGTCAAATAACTTGTTAGTGTCTTGGGCAACGTCAATTTATTGATTTACCAGTTTTTTCCCAAGTCTGCTTATAGCTTTCGAGATATGTTCTAAATTCCAGATGCAGGGTATTTATCCCCTCTTTTTCCAAGAGTGACAATATATCTATATTTAATTGTTCGCAACTGTTTTCGTAGAAATCAATATTGTTACTAAAGACTCGAATATTAATCACACGGGCATTCTGTTCCAGTCGATCCAGCCAAATCAAACCTTCGTCATGTAAGGAATTAATAGACTTAGGCAGCTCCCGAAGAGATTCACAAATTATAGCGGTTTTTTCCGCCGAAATACCGTCAATTTTGAGAATTAAATTAATACCAAATGACTGTTCGCTGCCAGGATTTTGCGACCAATTCTCGACAATTCCCGTAATCATTTTGGAATTGGGTATCTTTTGGATAGAATCCCATTTTGCTAGACGAAGCTTTGTAGTTCTGATGCCAATCTCTAAAACTTGAACAATACCATCTATTCCCTCCACCATCATCCAGTCACCAGGTCGATATAGATTATCCGTGTAAATAACGATGGTACAAAACCAGTCATAGATAATGTCCTTAAGCAATAAACCGAACGTGATTCCCGCTCCACCTAATAGACCAATGAGCGCATTTGCAGACGCTCCTAACAACAACTCACTCGCCTTTAACACTACAACAGCGATTGCCGCCGTCTGAAACAGACGAGGCACGTAGGGTACGAGCAAGTCGTCTAGTTCGGTTTTGGTGTTCAGCGTCAGTTTTCTCAGTATCTCTCCTAACAGTGGAGAGGTGCGGTAAACAATATATGCAACGGCAACAATAGCACTCAGATTGAGGATCTTAGCTAGCATCTCGCTCACTTGAGGTTTGAGATTCTCTGCCAAAATTACCTGCACTATCCAAAGTCCAGCTATGAAAATTAGCCACCCTGATGGTTGCTCTAGAATCTCGACTAACTCATCGTCGAGTGTGGTGTCCGTTCCGCTAGTAAAATGCTTGATTCTTTTGATAGCAATTGAAAAGAACAATCCTCTCAACAGTTGTGTGAGCGTGATGATAGCGATGACGAGGACTATTTTACTCAGCGGTATTTGTGCAACAGTTATGTGTGAATCAAGTAGCTTTTCCTTAATTTGTTTCCCAAGGATTTCCAGCTCGCTAAAGACCTCGCTCTAATTAAATTTGATTGCATCATCATTGTTTGTTTTTCTCCTCTGCTATTTGAGCGGCTACCTTAATTAACTGTAATCGAAATGAAGGCTCTAACTTCAACATTTCACAGGACTCACTATTAATTAAGTCAAATGGCACTGAAGGCTCTAACTCCAACATTTGATAGGACTCACTCACCTCTTCTTGAGTCTTTACTTGTTCTGGAGAAAGAGGTAGGATTTTGACTGGGAAATTGCTCGTGGGAATCTGGCTGAGAATCATTGCAGCTAGAACCATCCCTGCGCCCAGCCAACCGCGTACTCCAAGCTTCTCGCCTAGCAGCCAAAAGGAAAATACTGCTGCAAACGCAGGCTCGAAGGTGTAGATGATCGCCGTCTCTTGGGCAGAAACCGAGTTCTGAGCGATCGCGGGTAGCCAAGTGGTGGCGGCGGTAACTAAAGCTAGGTAGACAATCGGAATCAAGTTGCTAAAGTTCGTTGACAGCGCTTCCAACTGTCCAATTAATTCGGGGGCTGCCCAGACGGTTGCCAGCACTCCTACTATGAAGATTTGGACTGCGGTGAGTAACAAGGGTGGGTGGCGTGGGGTGACGACTTCAAGCGTCATGATGTAGGCCGTATAACAGAGAACGTCACCTACCATCCAGAGATCGCCGACGCTTAAGACTCCATTCTCCCAGGACATTACCCCAACACCACCCAAAGCAAGTCCGGCGGCGAGGAAAGTCGTCACGAGTACGCGCTGACCGAGTAGCTGTCCCAAGAGGGGGACTAAAATTACGTTCAGGCTAGCTATGAATGCCGATCGGTTGGCAGAGATAGTCTCAAGGGCGATCGCCTGGGTTGCTAAAGAGGCAAACAGCAGCAGTCCCAATATTGCCCCATCGCGGAGCGATCGCCTGTTCAAGTCACGCAAATGCACAGCAAAAGCTAGTCCTGCCAAGGCGCAACGAATCGCGATCAGCGTTGCTGGGGAAAGGCTAACGATTGTTTCCTTAACTAGGGGGAAGGTTGTCCCCCAGAAAATGGTTACGGCAACAAGCAGTATGATGCCCTGGGTATGCTGGAATTTACGAATGCTTGTCATCGAGTTTTTATAGTTGGTTCAATCTCTGTGCTTCAGCCACAGCTTAATAATAAAAATCGGAAGCGAGGCTCAAGTCACCAGCAGCACCTCGATAAACTGATTCCAGGTCATCGGGTGTCCAGATGTCCGGGCTTGCAAAAATGCAACTTCATCGACTGACAGGGACGCTTCACCTACGCTCGCCATGACGACCTTTATCTCATCAATGCTTATGGAATCGTCTTGGTTGGCATCTATTGGCAGAAAGTAGGTGACGAATTCTGTGTATTTGGAAATCAAGCATCGGTGTCGGAGCATTAGTTCCCCAAACTCCTCGAAATCAATACTACCACTGCCGTCTACATCCATACATTTGAAGAGATACGCCAGATCGCCTTCAAACTGACCCAGACCTGCTTGGCGCAAATGCATTGTCAATTCCCCTGCGGATATTTCACCGTTGCGATTTGTATCAATAGCATCAAACAGATAACGCAGGTCGCCCTTAATTGATGCAGAAGCTTTCTCTAGGAAGAAATTGCGACGCTTGCCGACCATCGCGGCTTCTAGCTGGCGGCGAAAGTTATTAATGATGTGCTTGGCGGCGAGGTATCTTTGCGAATGCTCCTCGGGACTGGTCACGGCGTGTAGTGCAACTGGAACCAGCGATGGGAGACTTCGCTGCAAAACTAAGAAGAAACCGATTGTCACGATACAGAAGGGCAAGGTCAGGACTGGCAGACCTAGAGGCGCAAAAATGGCACCGAGGACACCGCCTGCGATCGCACCAAGGAAGGCGCACGCTGCACCGATGAGAATACTGCGGACTGTTGGTGCATAGAACACGCCACCAATTGCCATCGCACAAAGGACAGCGTTGTAGCCCCACAATCCTGCGTACAGTTTCTCTGGAAGAACCCCGAGGAGCCCGCCCGCGAGAACTCCTAAAATGCAGCCGAGCAGACCCACTGCTGCTCCAAGGGGCGTACAGAGCGCAACTGCGAGCAAAACCAGGATGCCGGAGGCGAGCTTGTCTGCAAGGAACACCTGTCCAAAGCCGATCGGCAGCGACTGGGCAATCCGAAACCAGTCGAGTGCGTTGGATGTAGTTGCTGACGGTGCTGGTGCTCCCAAGTTGAAGTAGGGCTGGGGCAAAAATAACACCGCGCTTAAGAATAGCAGGGTGGCAATGTTAAACGGTAGGGTCAACAGGGGAACTTTGAACTTGGTGACAAACCAGATGCCCACCGTCTTCATGACAATGGTTGTCATCGCCGAGAAAACGATCGCGGCGATCGCCCACGCTGGGTTCCAGGCTCCGTTGCCCGACATACCAAAGGTTGCCAGCGCCGCCCCGACCAACAGGCCGTTGTAGCCGAACAGACCGTTGCGAATGCTGTCTCGATCCAGTCTCAGCCCGATCGCTGTCAGCGTCGATGCCACGACTGCCACCAGCCCCATGGTGCCAACCCAGGGTGACTGGATAAACAGCGCCGCCAGAATCAGCAGTCCGCTGAGGGGATTGTTGAGAAAGATCACCTGCCCGATCCCGCGCAGCGTGTAGTTAATAAAATCCAATCCGGGTTGATTGACCAGACGCTGGTTTAGCTGTTGCATCGTTCCCAACATCGGCAGTCTGCTAGCCTCGCCCCCCTGGGATGACTCGTCTGACACTAATATCTGGGAAATTAGTTCGTGCAGGGGTGATGCCTCATCGCCTTTGAGTCCTACCGAAGGGTGATCCGCCATACTTGTTTTACCTAATTTTTTGCTACTAAATGCAGGCGCTGCACGGGTGCGTGCAGCGGACATTTCACGAAAGCAGGCAAAGCGGAGCTCAGCTTTGCTTCGACGTTTTTTCCAGGCGAGAAGCGATCGCATCCACCACACCTTGGAAGATGCCTAGGGAGTTCTCAGCCATAGAGTTCAGGGTATCGATCACGGGGTTGATTTCGCAGATTTCCCAACAGCAGACGCGAGGATCTTTAACAAGAGTCTCGTTGAAAATGCGGGCTTCTTCAACCAAGATGCCACCTGTAACCGGTGTCCCAGTCCCCATTGAAATCGCAGAATCCATACTATCTACGTCGAAGCTGACGTAGATTAAGTCAACCTCCGCCAGCTTCTGGAGGCAACGTTGTGCCACGGCTTCTGGGCCAATTTCCCGCATCTGCTCTGCAGTAATATTGAGGATATTGTGGGTTTCTATCAGGTGATCTTCCGCCTCCTCGGTATCTCGAACCGCGACGTACACGAGGTCGTTGATGTCCAGGTTTGGGCCGTCCGGCAAACCGAGAGCCTGACACATCCGCCACAGTTGGGCCGTTTCTGGGTCTACATCGTTGATCTGTTTCGCCAAGTTATCATGGGCAAGGGCTATTCCTAGCGGCATCCCGTGCATATTTCCCGAGGGCGAGGTGAATGGCGAATGGATGTCGGCGTGAGCGTCAATCCAGACTACGCCAAGTCGGCGATCGGGAAACGCCTTTTTAATCCCGGCAATAGTGCTAGCAGCGGTCGAGTGATCTCCACCAAGAACTACGGGAAATAAACCTTTCTGCAAGGCTTCGGCCACTAAATCAGTGGCACGTGCGAATACTTTGTATGCCGAGTCAATGTATTTAGCGTGCTTGTGTTTCTGAGCGCGGAAGAGCGCACTATTTTCGGTTTGCACCCGCAGGCTATCCATGCTCAAAATGCCATTTTCAGCATGCATCCGAGCTGCCTGTTTCTGGAGTGCTGCCGTCTTAAGTGCATTAATGCCCATTGATGAACCCCTCGTTCCCGCACCCAGTTCGGAATCTACCTCAACGAGTACGATCGAGGAGATCTCAGCAACCTTGGCATACTGCACCAGGATTTTCTTGAAGCTACGCAATGCACCGATGGTGATTTTGAGGTCTGACCACAGGGACTGACTGGCGATGAACTCCTCGAAATCAATCTCGCCGTCGCCGTCTATATCTGCCTTTTTGATGGCTGCTTCGATTTCGGCGTTGGTTGCTGCTGTGTTGAAACAGCGAACGATCTCGATCAATTCCTCAGCCGACAGCTTGCCACTCTTGTCGGTATCGATCAAATTGAAGATCTGCCGTAGGTCCGCTGCAATATCCAAATCTTCGCGACTTGCCATCCATTCGATAAAGGAACCCCGCGTCACAACTCCTGCTTTATCGCATCGATCGAGCAGGTTGGCGCGATCGGCCAAGGAAATGCCCTGACCAAGCACTTCCAGGGCTTCTGTGATTTCTTGGCGTGTTAGCGAACCATCAGCATTTGCATCAAACAAATTGAAGACGCGCTCAAATTCGGCTAGCCGTTCCTCAGCAATGTTTATGGTGTTTATCATGTCTCTATGCTCCATTTAATAAATAATCTCGACTCGATCTGAAAGATGTAGTACCCCGAAGCCCTGTGCTGTCAAGCTTTTTAAGTAGAATTGCGTACCTCATCTACCCAAGAACCGCTATATTTTTATTTTTTCTAGATGTGGTTCAGTAAGTCTTCTGGGTATTGTCTAGTTGTTTGGCTGAATGTGAAATAGATAAAGTTAGTATCTTTGTGTAAAGTTATATTGCTGAAAGTTGCCTTAATCAGAATTAGTTCATTTTGTCAATATACTAAATTGGTATGTTTGGTAAATTAATTTCCCAACTGAAAGCTTAGGTTGGTTCCAAGGGGCGCGATCGCTCTTAACGGATAAAGACCTTGACGCGATTGACAATTTCCGAGCGCCTGTACCGCTCATTGAGATATCGGTCTTTGCTAGGGCCCATTGGTGACAACTTCCTAAGTTGTCACCAATGGGCAGAGCCTGGTAACGCAGATCCGGAGGAAGAGCCTCGATTTTCGCGAGGCAGAGCAAGAGTGACATTGATTAAGAGGCGTTTAGCCTGTCCGTTATAGAAACTGATGCGAGGATTGCTATATAGCGGTTCTCGGAAAGATATTGTGGTTTACCTCTGCGTTTAGGCTGCAAATTACCTTCAGTATCCTAAAGTTATAGATTTTGAATAATCAAGGGTGAAAGATTAAAGTGTAGGAAAAGTATTACATCAGTCAAAAATAATTTTTATTTTCCGGAATCGTTAATTTTTCAGCACCTTGGCTAGATTTGGCCAGGTATATACCTACCAAAACTACAGAAAACGCCAACCAGTTCAGAGGAGTTAAGTTTTCAGCAAAGATTATCCAAGCAAGTATGGCAGTAATCACTGGATCGAGCAACAAGAACACGGCAACGAACCCAGAAGAAAATCCTTTGAGGTTATAAGCCTGAAGGCTTTGACCCAAAATTTGGCAGATTAATGCTTGGGCAATTATTGCCAACCACCCAGCCCAGGAATAGGGAAAAAGTACATCTTCCGTTAGCAAAACGATGGGGAAAGTTAACAATGCCCCCAAGAAGGAACACCACAGGAGTATGGTTGTTGCTGAAAACTTGGCTCGAAGTTTTTCTACAGTTAACAGATTGGCGGCAGAAAAGACGGCAGATAGCATGGCAAGCGAGTCACCTGTGAAGTTATCACTCGCTAGCTGCAAATCGCCCAGTCCAATTAAGATCGATCCGCTGATGGCGATTACCATGCCAATGAGGAATTTGCCCTCAAAACATTGACTCAGAAACAGCCATCCCATCAGAGTCGTGAACAGCGGGGTTATGTTATGCAGCAGATTAGAGTTAGCGACACTTGTCTGGGTGAGCGACCAAGCCCAGGTTATTAATGTGGCTGAGAAAAAACAACTCATTACTAGCAACAAGACTAAATCGCTGACTGTGTAATGCTGCTTTTGGACCAAGGAGTCGTGGGAGTGTCTTTCCCTCAAGGTCTGGAACACCTTCCCCAATCCTAAAATGACAGTGGCTACCCAGAAGCGATTGAATATCGTCGCCACCGGACCGAGTTCCCGTTCGCTCAATCTGATGAAGATGGCGGCAAAGGATAAGGCAAGGATTGCCAGAAATAACGAAATTAGTCCGATACTGCCTTGGAGTTCTTGCGCGATCGCACTTGGTGCCTGCTCTATCTGTGGCTGTGATGGTTTCAGTTCAATGGTCATCTTCACTCCTCAAAGTAGTAATTGCGCCACGCAAAAGGTGGCGCAAGCTAATAGCATTACTCTTGCATTCCCGCATACAGCAGCCGCACAAATAAGCGGACACCATCATCATTTTTTAAAGTTGAATAGGAGGGAGCTTCACTGTTACCGATCGCACGCAAATCCGAGAGCAGTTCTGGATGGAACTGGCAAGTAAACGAGCGTCTAATTTTCTTACTTTCAAAGTCTTTGTAGTTAATGCAGGTTGCAGAACATTCGGTAACTATTTCACCATCTTCCTCTGCTGTTGAACAAAGAATTTCAATGGAGTCTGGCAGTTGTATTAGCCAACTCAGAGAGCTACCAGCGATGATATGCCGATCGGGAACAATAGCGTCATGAATACTGCGGTAAGCCCAGTTTGCAAACAATATTGCTTCTTCGTTGACTTCATCCGAATCAAACATTGAAATTGATACTTCACGCTCGTATTGAATCGTTGTATCAATCACACCTTCATGTGCATCAGCAGTTACATCGTGGGCATGAATGAGTTCCCAAGGAATACCCAAGGCATCGCCGTCGGGAGACTGATAAGGCAACAACACACGATCGCCTACTTCTTTTAATTCATTGCGCGTCACAGCAAAATGCTCATCATTCCAGCCATTGGCAACAACTCGTCCATCACGCTTTTTGACTTGGAGTATCTTGCCCATTGCTTCGATGCGCTGGCAGACTTCTTGCAACGATCTCAGACCCATGCCTGAGCGATCGCGATCCAGAGATGTCGTGTCCAAAACTTCTTTAACTGCACGACGGATGAGCCGTATATGAGATTCCGCAGCTAACTGGTGTCCCACACAAATGAATATTGCAGCAGCACTGGTGGGCGATCGCGAGATCAATAGTTTGTCCACTAATGCAAACATATCCTCTCGCGGACAGGCCGGACTTGTCCAGGTGGAGGCATCGTAGGTTGATGGATCGCCGCCTTCGACTAGCACTGCATAACCAGAGTTAATTGCGGGAACAACTATTTCTGGTTCGAGGACTCCTGTGGACCAAAGAGGTAGTAATACTGAGTCCATATCGGCAACTTTCTGAGCAATGTAAGCGACATTTTTGGAAGCCCGAACATCTTCGCCCTTAGCGTTAACGCCTACGTGTTCCCAAGGTTCAATGATAGTAATACAGTTGCGTAACAAATTGGGATGCAACAGTAGAAAATCCAAGTCTGACCGTGAATTAATCACTTTTTCTAAAGGCTTGGCCTGTCCCCACTCAAAAATGCCGTCGCTGGCAAATAGTTCTTTTTCCAAAAGCGGGTCTTCTGAGGTTCTATCGGCTAAAAAATGACCTAACAAAATATGTGCGGATTCAAAATCCGATCTGCCTTCATGCAAGTAGCCCGGAGTGAGTCGCCAATCGGTTGTGGTGGTTTGATTATTGTTAAATTTGATAGCTTCTACCATTTGACATCTACAATTTATAATCCTCAAGTAATAAGTTGATTAGTTCAATTATGTCTTTATTCCATGTTCTTGAGATTTTAACCAGTTAGTCAGAGCGATAGCTGTTGATTTAACAGCAGATCCCACCCTTGACCGGAAAATTACAAGCACATAGATATCAATATAGTGTTCCCCTTCATAATAAATATTACCATAATCATCCAGGTTAAACAAGTAAGTAGGTAGGCGCAAATACACTTCTTTATGTAACAGAATGTAAAGCGAGCGGGGTTACGCTCGATTGCTTAGCTTCACTTCGTTTCCCTCGCTTTTGACTACTTGTGTATTTTCATAATCTTGTAGTTAATCGGTGGCGACTAAGCGCCGATCGTCTTCGGTTAGCTATATCAAATGCGATCCAGCATTTGGGGCCCGGTTTCCGATGGCTAGGCTAATATTCCAGCGATAGGACTTCGGGTGAAGCGTGCGATTTTTGCCAGAGAGCGTTTCCTCGGTAGATGTAAATAAAAGGGTAAGCTGCTGTGCATCTAATTTGACAGTCAATTTTTTTACAATTTTTGTGGAACGGGCAGGAGAACACCTCTAAGCATTCAATTTAGATGCTCCGCAGCTTAGAGTTGGTTTTCGGTTGTGCAAATTTCCTAAGTTTTGTGCCTTGACTACCCCTACCCTAAGGAAAGATGTTATGGCTTATTGAGCCAAAGTTTAGATTTGAGCAACGTTAAGGTTAGCAACCAACCCATAGGTTGATATGTACTCTTCTAACTCTGCTAAATCAACACTGCCATTTTTATCGGAGTCAAGAGTATTAAAAAGATAATCAGTGATGTAGCTTCTGACTTCTTCAGAGCTACGTTCGCCTGTTGTCATATCTTCGATTAGCCCTAACAGCTCCATAATCTCCGATCGATCGAGCGACTTACTTGCATCCGTATCCAATTGCAGGAAAAGCTTTTTGATATCTTCTGTTGCCACTCTCGAAGAACGCAGTGTTTCTCTCAGTATGTCATTGCCAAAGGAATTCATGAACAAGATCTGTTCGATGAGCGGTATGCAGAAGAACCCCAGCGCTGCCCAAAAAATTGCATATCTTACGGCTTCGGGATTTGCAGTTGCACTAACTCCGATGAAAAGAGCCGCCCAAAGGAAAAAGTTGGGATTCACAAGCAGGATATAAGCATCCCGAGCTTCTGCCTTACTTAGCTTGCCTTTTGTAAATACTGAGGTTAATGTAGCTACTAGGCGCATTGAGACAAACACTAAAGTTGCAATTGCTAGTTGTTGCAGACAGGCTAGGGAGCGGTTCGGAGCGGTTGAAGAAAATAGATCCGAAATGAAGGTTGATGGAGTAAACTGAAAGCCTGTTGCCAAAGCCATGAATGCGACAGCAAGCACTCCGATGAATTTCCAGTTTTTACTGTGGTGGTTTGATTCAACCGGGGATTTGTCGCGCCACAACTGGGCGATCGCACCCGGTATTGCCAGACCTAAAATTAGAATGACGCCGAAAAATATCAGGCTGTCAACATTAATGGGTAAATTGGCAACCTTCAATGTAGCCAGAAGCGCCAGTGGAGCAACGATTGATAGCGTTCTTGACAATAAAGCCGACGGATAAAGATTACCGCCCCAAAGCACGGATAAAACAGGGGAAGTAAGGGCTGGGGGAACCATCCAAAACAGCACCCACAAAATTTTGTACAGATCCGCTTCGCTCTGATACAAAAATCCCGAAAATATTAAAAATAGCCCAACTGCCCATCGCACTGCCATCCACCCGTAAACTAGATACTTCACAGTAGAGGTTACTTTGCGTTTACTCGCTGCAAAGTCAATGTCTAGGTAGGTATAAAACGTTGAGGCGGCAAGACACGCAACGATTATTGTTCGAAATAGGACTGACGGAATCCCTGCTTCTGAGGTGCTGATTGCCCTTGCCAAGCTTCCCAGCAAGAAGGCGGCGGCATAGATCAAAATCGCCCACATAATTGAAAGATCGTTGATCTCTTTCCGCACAGAAGCGGCACCACCAGATTCCTTGTCGCGAAACTTGACGAGATCCACACCGCTGAGAGCTTTACCGTTGGGAAGTTTCAGGTGTTTATAAGCTGTCGGCGGCAGACCGCTTAAATAAAGTGCTAGAGGCTCCAACACATATTGGTGGCACACTACTAGAACTGTTTCACCGCGTTCCAAGTGCGGTACAACCTTGTCCTCGTAGAAACGGGCAGCGCGAGAGTAAACTTGGGCAATCTTTTCGCCAGCCGGAGGTGCTTCGTTGTGCGAGTGCAACATTTCCTCGAACCCTTCGTAGCCCAGTGCTAGACGCAGCAAATTTAGGTTGCGACCCGCAAAAATGCCAAAGGATTTTTCGCTAATTCGATGGTCTATCTCAACGGGGGTATTTGGCGACTTTAGTGCTTGACTTTCAGCAAGGGCTATTTCACAGGTTTGCCGTGCGCGTCTCATGTGGGAGACATATACTGCGTCAAACTTTGTACCTTTTTTTTTCAGGTCAACACCTGCACGGCGCGCCTGCAATCGGCCAAAGGATGTGAGGTCAACATCCAGAACTCCTGCAAAAATGTTGCGTTCGTTACTGGTACTTTCGCCGTGCCGAATAAAGTAGACACGTCCTAGCTGTTCTGCATTGAATTCTTTTGGTGAAGCTGCAGAAGTTGTTGTGGCTGCATCGTGGAATTTACTTGTAACTTCGATCGATCCATTTTCGCTACTTTCTACCTGGTCATCTAAGTTTCGAGTGTTCATTATTTAGTTTCACTACGCCTTAAACAGGATTTAGATTCTTTTCGACGATTGAATTTTCAGACTTTTAAGTCACACGAGTTAACAACCAAAAGCACTCTACCACGAAACCGCGATCGTAGACCGTTCCGATCGTAAGTAGGTGGGTGCAAATACACCACTTCATGTAACAGAATGTAAATCGAGCGGGGTTACGCTCGATTGCTTCGCTTCACTTCGTTTCCCTCGCTTTTGACTTTGTGTATTTTCATACTCATCTACTTATACTTTGCACGGTCATAAACTGTGCTTTTTGTCCCGCCAATATTCTGGGAAAATCACCATAAGAAAAAAATTAAATTAGTCTAGTTTCTCTCAGCTTAGAAGAATTGAAAAGTTAAAGCAATTAACTTTCTTATCGTCCTCAAAGCGCTCGGCAAGTCCACCGAGCTCAATTAAAATCATACTTTGAAGAAATTCCCCAGCACAATTAAAGAATCTGCCGGTAAAATCGAAGAACTGACAGGCATTAAACGAGGTCAAACCTAAACTCGTCCCCAACTCGTCATTTGTTGACAGCAATGAGAATGCTCGGATTTTAGCAACACTACTTAACGCAGGATCGATCGCACAAAAGACAACATGAAGACTACCCAAATCTCCAACCGATCGGGCGCAATATTTTTCGATAAAGAAAGTCCAGCTCGCTCTTGCCCTCCCAAACCAACAGATTCTTGAGATGGGCTGCAGATTAAGGATGAGTTTAGGAGAGCTCGCGCCTTGGTCTAACAGCTTCTGCAATGTTGCTCTCACCCCTGCTGAGCGTGAAGCTGGCTTGAGAATACCGTAGAGACGGAATATCCGATCGGCTGATATACTCAGATGCTTTGTTAATTTACCAAAAAATTGGGTCTAAAGCCCCTTCTTCAGTGGCCGGCTTTAATTTCCACTTATTGCAAATAATTGTTAAATATACGTATTTTGTAACTAAAAGCTTTCGCAAAAGTGATAAGATTTTGTCATGATAGTTCTAGAGTTTAAGTTGAAAGGCAAAGCCGAGCAATATCGGGTCATCGACGAGATGATCAGAACAGCTCAATTTGTCCGAAACAAAACTCTTAGATATTGGATAGACAATCAAGGAGTTAAGCTAATTGATCTGTACAAACAATGCGCCATTATGGCAAAAGAGTTTGAATGGGCAGGCAAGCTTAACTCAATGGCACGTCAGGCTTCTGCCGAACGTGCCATTTTTGCTATCCAACGTTTTTTCGCTAATTGCAAAGCAAAAACACCAGGCAAAAAAGGCTACCCAAAGTTTAAGAAAAATACTCGCTCTGTCGAATACAAAACATCAGGATGGCTACTTTCTGCCGACAAAAGATGTTTGACATTTAAGGACAGCTTTGCTGCTGGAAAGTTCAAATTAGTCGGTAGTCGGGATTTGCATTTCTATGCACCCGATGAAATGCGAGCGAATCAGAGTGGTGCGTCGTGCCGACGGATACTACGCACAACTTTGCATCAATGTGGAGCGAAAAGAGGAACTTATTCCGACTGGTAAAGCTATTGGAATAGACGTGGGATTGAACCATTTCTATACCGATAGCGATGGTGAAACAGTCGCGAACCCTCGCCACCTCCTTTCAAAGTGAAAAAGCTTTGAAGAGATTGCAAAAGCGAGTTTCAAGGGAAGAAGAAAAGCTCTGGCAATCGAAAAAAAGCGATCGACAAGTTAGGAAGAAAACACCTGAAGGTTAGTCGGCAGCGTAAAGACTTCGTTATAAAGACGACGCCCGGCGCGGTAAAATAAGCGCGATTTTGTAGCCTAGGTCGACCTTCAAGTACGGAATATGGTCAAAAACCATAAACTTGCTAAGTCGATTAGCGATTAGCGTGGTCACAATTTGCTCAATGGTTAGAGTATTTTGGAAATGTGTACGGCAAAACAGTAATTGCTGTTCCACCTCAATACACCTCGGAAGATTGTTCAAGTTGTGGCAATACTGTCAAGAAAACGCTATCAACCAGAACCCATATTTGCGATTGCGGTGCGACGTTAGATCGTGACTACAACGCAGCTCGCAATATTTTGGTTAAAGGGTTGAAGCAAGCAGGAATTAATTTGAATTTAAATACGGTGGGGCACACCGAAATCAACGCTTGGGGACAGACCGATCTCTACTCTTTGATGGCAGCAAAACAGAGATAAGTTCGACTGATTGATCCAAGAATCTCCGCGCCTTCAAGGCCGGGGAGTGTCAACAACAATCTCATAATCAATTAGACAAATATGACTGACGCAAATGCCAGACGATCTCGCGCCGCATTTCGCTAAGAATCCGCTGTCCCCGTTCACAATGTTCCAACTTGATGTCATCGACATAGAACCGCACCAGCGTGTCTCGCGTGTAATCTCCCTTCAGGTCATCGATCCAGATTTTGGGGTCTTGCCATTCATTGCGTGAACTCTTGAAGTTTTCTCGCAACCATTCGCGAAAACGTTCTACCAGATCGTCTAATCGCGTATCTAACCCTTTGGGATTACTAATTGCCCAGAACAGCTTGTTGACTTTGATCTTCAACAAATCAATCTTCTGTTCCCACTCTTGCTTCAACGTTTGCTGGTCTTCTTGAAATAGGTCAGGGTCTTTCAACCAGTACTTATACCAACGGCGGATCAGCCCAATCAACGTACTCTCGGATACTGTTCCCGTAGCTTCACTGAGCAAGCGTCTGCGACGGTCATGTCGATCGGACTTTTTTGATTCCAGTCCAATCTTTTGACAAAGTTCCACATAGTAGGCTTGCACTGTTCGCCGCTCCTCTACATCTAATCCGCTCTTTTCTAATTGGGAGATGAGATCGGCTAGGTGCGCCAAACCCATTTCAATCTCAGCTAGTACAGTATTCACCTCAGATTCAGCTAACAAGCGTTGCCGTCCCGTCTCTCGCTTCTGTTGCGCTTTTACCCCTGGTAAAGAGTACCCATAAAACTCGTCAACTAATTCTAACTTCTTGTTTATTTCGCCCATAGTATCCGGGTGTCCCAGCACGACTTTTTCCATCATGGAGATGGCTAGGGCCGGGGCAACATCTGCTTTGATGGGAATGGAGATCGTGTAGTAGTAATGATTGGTCGGACGGCTGAGGTTAATAATGTTCTGCCCTTCAAACGCGGCATTGGGAATGTAAATCAGTGAGTGCGTGTCAATGAGATACAGTTCGGTTAATCGCAGCCCAATGTGTTTGATCACGCCTCTTTTACCGTTGGCTAGCTCTATCACATCCCCAAAGCGAAACGGTGTATCGATGAGCAAGACTAACCCACTGAAGAAGTTTGCCAGAATGTCTTTTAGCGCAAACCCCAAGATAAAACTGATTCCTCCGATTGCAACTAACACACCTTGGATGTCAACACCGAATGCCTGGAGAAACAGCAGTCCACCCACTAAGTAAACAATTAAAGGGAGAACATTTTGTAGGATGGGAGTCAGAACATCATCCCACATTGCCTCCGAGCGTGCGGCATACTGCCTAAAACCATAGGTCACAACCTCGGTGAGCAATTGAACCGCCCAAAAGGCGGCGAGAAGGACAATAAAAGCGGTCAAGCCTCGTTGGAACCAACTAATGTAAATTGTAGGAGTGATAGATAGCGTCTGCAATGCCAACTTGAAACCGATCGTCAGCACAATGAGTGTCAGCGGCGTTTGTGAGACGTTGAGTGCAACTAAGGCCAGGTCGGAGGTAAACTGACGGAAAACCCCCCGCAAAATACCAAACAGTAGGTAGAGAACAATAACGACAACACCAAGAATGCCGAAGTTAAGCAAAAAAGCACCCCATCCTGGAGCCGAAAAAATGGCTAACAGAAACGTATAACTGCGGGTCGTCGTCATTTGGAAACCGACTCCATAGAGCCGTAAAGTATGTAAAAAATGGTGCTTGACATAGTTTTAAATAAGTGTTAATTAATAAAGGGACGATATTTCAAAAATAAAAATATAAAAAAACTAAAACAAGCATTTAGCTCCGGGATTTACTAGAGAAGACTTCTCGATCGCCAGGAAGCACAGTTGCTTCAGAGCAAATCATAGATTTTTCTGTTTTATATTTGTTTCACCCCTGATGAATGAATCCAATAAAACGACGATGGCGATCGCCTCATTATTTGTCGGTGTAGTCGCCATATCTTTTGGCTCTATCTTCATTAGATGGAGTGAATCTGAACTCAGCCCCAATGCTACAATATTTAATCGCTTTTGGCTAGGTAGTGTCGTCTTCGGGCTGTCCCAAGCATACAAGGTAATACGGCAGAGACTTTCTGGTGACAAACCCGTTCCACAGCATTCATACACCTGTCAGGAGCTTTTGCTATTGGTGGGTGCTGGGATTTTTTTTGCTGCCACCTTAGCCTTTGTAGCTTGGTCGCTGACTCAAACCAGCGTCGCTGTCTCGACAATCCTACATAATCTTACCCCGATATTTACCACCTTAGGAGCTTGGTTGTTATTCGGTCAAGGCTTTAACCGCCAATTTCTGATTGGGATGGTCGTCGCCATTGGCGGAGCGATCGCCATTGAAATCGAGCAGATACACATGGCAACTGGTGAGGTAACAGGAGGCATAGCTGCCATCGTCTCTGCGGTTTTCATGGGTGCATATCTGCTGGTGGTAGAACAACTGAGAACCAAATTTGACCCCATCACAATTCAGTTGTGGGTTTGTGCGATCGCTACCCTATCCATCTTGCCCATGCTTGTGTTCGCTCAAGAGCGGGTTTTTCCTTCTTCAGTGAATGGATGGCTGTTCGTCATTTTTCTCGCCCTCGTCTGCCAAGTTTTAGGTCAGGGACTTTTAACATATAGCGTTGCTGGCTTGTCCTCAGTGGTTGTCTCCTTAGTACATTTGTTAGAGCCAGTATTTAGCAGCATTTTGGCTTGGGCAATATTTTGGGAAAAGTTAAGTTTCTCGAATTGGGTAGGTTTTGCCCTAGTTCTCATCGGTCTATACGTAGCCGTATCTAGCCAAGCTGCTGTTCGTCTCCCACAAAATCGCCTAGAGAGCGGGTAGTCACCATTACTGTTTGTTTCAACGGTAAGCAACTGAAAAAGACTTGACTCAAAAAATCAGCACAACTCGATGTCAACACATTTGCTAAAAAGAAAGTATGACAGCCAAACTGGAATTAGCACAGCAACCGTCGTCCAGAACACCTGCTTGGATCGCAACTGCTTCATTATTTGCCAGCCTGATCCCCCTATCTTTAGCACCAATCCTCGTCAAACTGTGCGAACGAGAAATAGGTTCAAATGCCGTAGCATTCCATCGCGGCTGGATCGCTGCCATCGTCTTTGGCTTGTTGAGCACAGTTGAGGCTTTGGACCGCCAAAAATCCGAGCGCCAACCCGTAGAACAGAAGCCTTTTACGAGACGAGAATTCGGGCTATTGGTAGCATTGGGAACTTTCGGAGCGACCTACTTCCTGCTGTGGTCTTTGTCGCTGACTCAAACCAACGTTGCCAACGTTACGTTATTTTGTGGTTTGAACCCACTCTTTGTCGGTTTGGGGGGGTGGTTGTTATTAGGTAGGCGCTATAATAGCAGATTCATCATTGGCATGGTCGTGGCAGTGGCGGGAGCGATCGCTATGGGATTGGATGACGTGCACTTTGCCACCAACCAAGTACAAGGCAATGCCGTCGCCTTGCTATCGGGGATTTGTTTTGCTGCGTATCTGATACTGCTAGAACTGCTGCGAGAACGATTTACCACGGCAACCTTATTGCTGTGGCGCTGCGCATTCACGACTATGTTTGCGTTTCCCGTCCTCGCACTCGCCGAAGAAACATTGTTTCCCCATTCCTGGATGGGGTGGTTTTTCGTAATTTTGCAAGCCATCTTGTGCCAAGTGTTGGGTCAAGGACTTTTGGCTTACAGCCTCAGCAGGCTGTCGTCAGGGTTCGTCGCCGTCACGCTGCTTTTCGAGCCAGTCCTTGCCTCAATCTTGGCTTGGGTAATTTTCTCTGAACGCTTGACTTTCATTGACTTGATGGCGTTTGTCGTGATTTTATGCGGTATCTATGTAGCTCAATCGAGTCAATCTGCCGTTAAAGAAACCCGCGAATTAACTTGACATACTCCCCCGGCTGAAGCACGGGGGATTCTAAGCTCAGACAGCAATTGCAGGCCTTCGCCTGTCTAACATC
>NZ_JAUBVJ010000071.1:0-42930 GCF_036702785.1 Microcoleus sp. AR_TQ3_B6
CTTCTTCCTTCTTCCTTCTTCCTTCTTCCTTCTTCCTTCTTCCTTCTTCCTTCTTCCTTCTTCCTTCTTCCTTCTTAATTAAATTGAAGTCGCCAAGTGCGATCGCGAAACCAAAGCCAAAGCTTCAACCAAACTGCAAACAGCCGCAATCATCGCCACTTCGCTATTAAGCTGACTGACAGCAGAACCGACACCAATACCTGCAGCACCGGCTCCAATAGCGAGGGGTGCGGTGACGCTGGAGATGCCGGAAGCGCAGAGTACGGGGACGGATACGGCCCGGGAAATTTCAAAGGCGGAGGCTAAAGTAGGCGCTGCTTTTTCAATTAATCCCAATGTGCCGGCGTGTATTGGTTGGGCGCTGGTGCCACCTTCTGTTTGGATAATGTTAGCGCCAGCTTTGACTAATTCTATTGCTAACTCCACTTGTTTGTCGAGTTCCAAAATGTGGGGAACTGTCACAGAAAGAGTGATGTTGGGAAATAGCGATCGAGTTTGGCGAGTCAACTCCAAAACTTCAGAAGCTTCAAAGCGGCGACCTACTGCGTAGAAAGCATCAAAGTTGCCAATTTCAATCAAATCAGCGCCAGCTTCTACCGCAGGCACAAACTTTTCCGGTTCGACAGCCGATACACAAATTGGCAAATCTGTCAACTGTTTTGCCATCAATACCAAATCTCGATCGGCAGCAATATCGACAAAGGTAGCACCGCCGAGATCCGCTGCTTTGACGACAGCCGCAACGTTGGCGGCATCAAAATTATTTAAACCGCTGATAATTTTCAGGGCGCGGCCTTGCTCAAAGGCGCGCTGCAATTTAGAATTTACACTCATCGTTAGTTTTCCAACTCAAAAAATTTCTTAGACTTATTTTGACACGGATTAGAACAATTTTTGAGAGTCCTAGACGCACTCGGACAAAAGAAATCGGGTTTTTTACCGAGTCGGCGAGACTCTAACGAAGTATTTTTGTCCATCAAACCCGGTTTCACCGGCCCCCTGCGTAAGTTTTATTTGAGTTTTAATTCTTAATTTTTTAATTACTTCCCGGTTGGCGAAATTTGTCCACATCTTTGATAACTTGTACCCCCGTCAGAGAGAGATTCGAGAATACGACCTCCCTTTTCTTCCGTCGCCACCGTCGCATCGCCCAACACACCACTTTCAGTCAACTCTCGCGTCAGCCAAGCAAAAGGCAAATTCCCTTCCATACTCAGCCAACTGTCGATCGGCAAATTTTTCGGATATTCTGTAACAGCCCGTTCCATTTTCACCCGCTCCGGCAAAATTGACAACATCAGACTCGTTTCTGCATCACCCGCGTGAATCCCCAACTCCAACTCCTTCGCAGTTAATAATTCAGCAGCCCGATTCGGAACGCCCCAAACAAACAGCGGAAAAACCGAAAAATCCTGATATTTTTGATGAATATCCCGCGCCGCAATTTCCATCACCTGCGGCTGTCCGCCGTGAGCATTCATTAAGACTAATTTCCGAAATCCTGCCCGGTAAATACAGTCAGCAATTTCGCCAATTACTGCTAAAAGTGTCTGAGCGCTGAGCATAATTGTACCGAAAAAATGGCAGTGTTCGTTAGACTTGCCGTAGTACAAAAGCGGCAAAGCATAAGCGGGAATATTTGCATCTAACTTTGCCAGCGCTTTGCCTGTCACCGCCTGGCTAATTGCCGCCTCTACAATTAAAGGCAAATGGGGGCCGTGCTGTTCGATCGCACCTAGTGGCTGAATGATAACTACATTTTCCTTATCCGGCATAGACTCAATTTCTGTCCAAGTCAGATAGGGAAAAAAGCGCGATTCGGGAATAAAATTGTGCATATTGTGGTGGCAAGAGCATAGGCAACCAAGGCCATCAACTAGCCGGAAAAGTAAAAAGTAATTTCCCAGATAGATCGCATATTCTGTCTGTCGGTAGATAATATAATATAGCAGATGCTTTAACAGCGCGCTGATATACGCTCGCCAGCTCAGACCGCAAGACGTAGAGACGACTAATTGATGGAAGCTTGGCAAACCCCACAAACTAATTTAACCGACATTCCGATCGCCGAGGAACTGTCGCGCCGCACCCCTCGATCGCACGATCGCAAAGCAGAAAACCGGGCGCTGCAAACCCTTGCCCGACAACTGGCAACGGAGCCCCACACCCTGCTCAAAACACTGGTTGCCACCGCTCAAGATTTATGCGGTGCAGGAAGCGTGGGAGTCTGCTTGCTAGAAGAAAATGCCAGTTCCGAAAAAATCTTTCGGTGGGAGGCCTTGGCGGGCGCGTGGTTGGCCTCAAAACACAGAAACACACCCCGCACATTGCGTTTGTCCGGAGCCTGGTGCGATCGCCAAACTCCCCAGCTTTACTTCGCTCCAGAAAAATACTTTACCGACTTGCAGCAGCTAGAAATGCCGATCGCCGAAGCGTTAGTGGTGCCGCTGCAAGCAGAAAATCAACCGCTGGGGGCAATATGGATGGTATCTCACCAGGACGATCGCCAGTTCGATGCCGAAGACTTGCAGATCGCGATCGCCCTAGCAGACTTTGCCGTTGCCGCCCTACAAATCGATCGCGCCAATCGAACCAAAGAAGCTTTGCGACAAAGCGAAGAACGCTGGCAGCTAGCCTTGCAGGGAAACAACGACGGCATTTGGGATCGCAACCTGCAAACCAATAGCCAGATCCTGAGCGATCGCGGTTTAGAGATTTTGGAACGCGGGCCCGAAGAAGTCAAGGACTTCAGCCAATTTTTGAGCTACATTCATCCCGATGATGTGGAGATAATGCAAAGCAATTGGCAGCAGCACTTGCATGGGGAAACATCACATTATCGCTGCGAGTACCGCATCCGCTGTCCCGACGGGCGCGAAAAATGGGTTTTAGCCAGAGGGCGAGCAATTTGGGACTCCTCAGGCAATCCCGTGCGGGCCGTGGGTTCCCTCACAGATATCAGCGATCGCAAACAAACTGAAATAGCCTTCAAACAAAGCGAAGAACGTTTGAGCATCGCCATCGAAGGCTCAGGCATGGCAACCTGGGATTTAGACGTGCGAACAAATCGAGTAATTTGGTCGGCGAACCTTTTCAGCATTTTCGGCTGCGAACCGGTACCGGGCAGCGAAACAACCCGGGCTGTGTGGGAAAAATGCGTGCATCCAGACGACATAAAGCAAGTCCAGCAGGCAGTCAAAACAGCTCGGGAAACAGGATCGCTCTACTCTCCCGAATACCGCATCATCCGGGCCGACAGCGGAGAAATCCGCTGGTTGAGCGCGTTCGGGCGCCATCTCTACGACTCCTGGGGCGAAGCAGTGCGGTTTATCGGAGTAATATTTGATGCTACCGATCGGAAAAAGGCCGAACTCGCCCTGCATGAGAGCGGGCAAACCGTGCGCCGTCAACTTCTAGAGATAGAGTGGCTATACCAAACAACGCCCGTGGGTTTGGCCGTTTTAGACACAGATTTGCGGTTCGTGCGGCTCAACCAGCGGTTGGCCAAAATCAACGGCTTGCCCGTCGAAATGCACATCGACCGCACCCTACGCGAAATTGTCCCAGACTTGGCAGACACAGCCGAACCTGTGTTAAACCGCATTCTCGAAACCGGAGAACCGAAGCGAAATTGGGAAATCAGCGGTGAAACCAAAGCTCAATCCGGTGTTGTGCGCACTTGGCTGCTGAATTGCTTGCCGCTCAAAGACACGGGCGGGGAGATTGTCGGGATTAATGTCGTGGTACAGGAAATTACCGATCGCAAAATGGCAGAACTCGCCTTGCAAGAAAGCAATAACCGCTTTGAGTTAGCTACAAAGGCGATCGACGGCATCGTGTTTGAGTGGGATTTGGCATCGAACTCAGTTTACCGTTCCGAGGGGCTGTACCCGCTCGTCGGTGTCCGCCCAGAGGATGCACAGGCAACACCAGAGTGGTGGAGAGAACGCATCCATCCCGTCGATTTGGCACGCATCCAAGCCGGGGCGGAATCAATATTAAGTGCCGATCGCTACGAAGGCGAGTACCGAGTCCGGCACCAAGACGGGCGCTGGATCGATGTTTGGGAACGCGGCTGTTCGATCCGCAACCAGCAAGGTGAAGTGACCAAAATAGTCGGCTTCACAACCGACATTACCAAGCGCAAACAAACAGAAGCAGCACTGCGCGATCGCGAAGCCCACCTGCAGTTGATTCTCGACAGCGCCAAAGACTACGCCATCTTCACCCTCGACACCGGCGGACGCTTTACCACTTGGAACGCAGGCGCCGAGAGATTGCTCGGCTATGCCGAAGCTGAAATCGTCGGCGAGCACGGACGAATCATCTTCACCCCAGAAGACTCTGCTGCTCGATCGCCGGAAGCAGAAATGCACAGCGCCCTGACTCAGGGAAAAGGAGAAAACGATCGCTGGTACGTCCGCAAAGATGGCAGCCGCTTTTGGGGTAGCGGGCTGGTGATGCCCCTGCGCGACGCAGCTGGCGAGGTGCAAGGTTTCCTGAAAATCATGCAAGACAAAACCGAGCGCCGACAAATAGAAGAAGCACTGCGGCAAAGCGAAAATCGCTACCGCACCCTCGCCGATGCCGTCCCGCAATTAATGTGGATCAACACGGCCGACGGCAGGGTAGAGTTTGGCAACCAGCACTGGCAAAGCTACACGGGCATCATGTCAGCAGAATTTCCGCTGGCTGCGCCGGTGCTGGAATTATTTCATCCTGAAGATCGACCAGCAGTTGTCGCCACGCGCACCAAGGCGATTCAAGCAGGGGAATCCTACGAATTCGAGTGCCGGGTGCGCCGGTTTGACAGCATCTACCGCTGGCATCTAGCGCGAATCGTGCCCGTTAAAGACGCGGGGGGACAGGTGGTGCAATGGGCCGGGATCGGCATTGATATTGACGATCGCAAACGAGCCGAAGAAAGCTTAGCAGAAAGCGACCGCCGCTTCCGCTTCCTGGCTGAGTCCCTTCCCCACCTGATTTGGAACATAGACTCCGCCGGGGAAATTCGCTTTACCAACCAACAAAAATGGTTGGAATATCTGGGAATGTCTTACCAGGAAGCAGCGAAAAACAATTGGGAGTCGGTGATGCCGCCGTCGGATGTGGCACAAGCTAAAGCTCTCTGGCAAGAATGTCGGATCACCGGAGAAGTTTATCAACTTGAGCTGCGCCTGCGGCGGGCAGCAGACCAAATGGAACGCTGGCATTTGTCCCGCGCCGTGCCAATTCGCGACGCCCGGGGCCAGATTGTCGAGTGGATCGGCTCTAATACCGATATTCACGATCGCAAACAAGCCCAACTCAACGAGCAGTTTCTCTCCGATCTCGAACTCCGCTTGCGCCAAGGCTCCAACCCCGCAGAAATGTTCTGGGAATCCATGAACAGTCTGGGAGCATATTTAAATGTCGATCGCTGCATATGGCACGAAATCGATGCCGAAGCGGACCTGGCAATTGTCCCGCAAGACTGGCACCAGCCCCACCTGGGCAGCGCCACCGGCACCTATCAAATCTCACACTTTAAGACGCCAGAAATGAAAGCTCTCTCTATGGCAGGTCAAGCAGTTGTCATCTCAGATACCGCTAATGACCCCCA
This sequence comes from Microcoleus sp. AR_TQ3_B6, assembly GCF_036702785.1. Taxonomy (NCBI): domain Bacteria; kingdom Bacillati; phylum Cyanobacteriota; class Cyanophyceae; order Oscillatoriales; family Microcoleaceae; genus Microcoleus; species Microcoleus sp. AR_TQ3_B6. The sequence goes on from NZ_JAUBVJ010000071.1 coordinate 5,603, forward strand.
TACAGCGTCTTTGGTCGATAACTACGAGGCCGCTGGCATTGGCGCTTTGGTCGATGTTCCCTGCCTTCACGAAGGGCGCTGGGTGGCTCTTTTGGTGGTGACATCACAGGCGGTGCGGCACTGGCGGCCCGATGAAGTTTCGCTGATGCAAGAAGTGGTGGCTCGCCTCTGGAGGGTAATCCTGCACGCCCGAACCCTGCAGGACCTGCACGAAAGCGAAGCTCGGTTCCGCGCTCTAGCTGACAACATCGCTCAGTTGGCTTGGATGACAGATGCCACAGGGGGGATTTTCTGGTACAACCAGCGGTGGTTTGACTACACGGGCCGCACCCTAGAGGAAATGCAGGGCTGGGGCTGGCAGCAGGTGCAGCACCCGGAACACGTCGATCGGGTTGTCGCAAAATTTAGGCGCTGCATTGAAACAGGCGAACTCTGGGAAGATACTTTCCCCTTGCGCGGCACAGACGGATCTTACCGCTGGTTTCTCTCCCGCGCCGTGCCGATTCGCGACGAGCAAGGCAAGGTGCTGCGCTGGTGTGGCACCAACACCGACATTACCGATCGAAAAGTTGCAGAAGCCGAACGGGAACGCCTTCTAGCCCGGGAAAAGGCAGCGCGGGAAGAAGCAGAACAGGCTAACCGCGTCAAAGATGAATTTTTGGCTGTTTTGTCCCACGAATTGCGCACTCCCTTAAACCCGATTGTGGGCTGGACGAAGCTGCTGCGATCGAACGTTCTGACACCGGAAAAGCAGCGTTACGCCTTAGAGACGATCGAGCGCAACGCCCTACTGCAAACCCAGCTGATCGAAGATTTGCTCGATGTGTCGGGGATTCTGCAAGGCAAGCTCAGCTTGAATATTGTACCGGTGGATTTAGCCGGGGCGATCGGCGCTGCCATTGGAACCGTGCGTCTGTCGGCGGAAGTTAAGTCGATTCAAATCTGCACTCAATTTGCACCGAATCTCGGCCCGGTGTTGGGCGATGCGGGCAGACTTCAGCAGGTAGTCTGGAATTTGCTCTCAAATGCCGTCAAGTTCACCCCGCCCGGAGGCAAAATCGAAGTCGTTCTCGATCGGGTTGGCACTGATGCCCAAATTACTGTAACTGATACTGGAAAAGGTATCGAACCTGATTTTCTGCCCTATGTATTCGACTACTTCCGGCAAGCGGACAGCACGATGACGCGCAAGTTTGGCGGATTGGGTTTAGGATTGGCGATCGTCCGCCATCTCCTCGAACTCCACGGCGGCACGGTGAAAGCCGAAAGTGCAGGCGAAGGAAAAGGCGCGACATTTACCGTCAGGATACCCCTGATGCCCGTGCAACCTCAGACAACTCCTGCTGCTGCAGGACCGGAGCAATCCTTCAATTTGAGCGGTATCAAGGTGTTAGCCGTAGATGATGATGCCGATGCCCGAGATTTGGTGGTTTTTCTGCTTGAGAATTGTGGGGCAAGCGTTACAGCAGTTTCTAACGCCGCCGATGCCTTGGCGGTTTTAACTGAGTCTGTGCCGGATTTGCTGTTGAGCGATATTGGAATGCCCGATACCAACGGTTATCTGTTGCTGCAGCAGGTGCGGGCTCTGCCTAAGGAGCAAGGGGGACTGGTTCCGGCGATCGCCCTCACCGCTTATGCTGGAGAAATTGACTATCAGCAGGCCCTGGCTGCTGGGTTCCAGCGCCACCTTTCTAAGCCTTTAGACCCCCAGAAGTTGGTGCAGGCGATTTTGGGGGTGCTCGATCGATCGGGCGAAAGCATTGTTTAAGGTGTTTTTGTGTCTGAAAGGTTTTTATTTAACGAACCGCGAAGACGCAAAGAACGCGAAGGAAGAAGGGAAGAAGAAGGGAAGAAATAAAATCGAGTCAACAGTCATCAGTCATCAGTCATCAGTCCACAGTCAACAGTCAACAATCACGGACGGTGCAACCGGAATTGATATCAGATATCACCAATTTTATAGTCCTTCGATCGCGCATCATCTTCAATAAAAAACCCCCACAGATGGAGGTTTTTTGATGATTATTTGCTATCGTCGGACAGGTTAAAACATCCTGTCCCTGCATGATGCCCACAGCCGCTCGACTCAATTCTTAGCGGTAGTCGGTGCGCACGGCTGGCTCGCGATCGCCCGTTGTTGTAGTGGTATAGCGGACGTTTTCTTCGCGTTTGCGGGGAATCAAACCGAGCAAACCCGATAAGCCAAGCAATCCCAACCATCCCCAATCAAAATCGCGATCGGCATCAGCACTTGCGACATCAGAGCGAGGACTTGTAGTAGTGGTGGTAGTGCTGTTAGTACCGTTCGTAGTACCGCCTGTTGTATCTGTCTGAGCAGAAGCAGGTAGATGAGCTGGTGCTAGGGCTAAACCAGCAGCTATAATACCTGCACCGATTGCTTTGGATAAATCAGAACGTTTCATAATTCAAATCCTCTGTGTTGGTTAAAATCTTTAACTATTACAACTATCTGCATGATGCCCACAGCCGCTCGACTCAATTCTTAGCGGTAGTCGGTGCGCACGGCTGGATCGCGATCGCCCGTTGTAGTGGTATAGCGGACATTTTCTTCGCGTTTGCGGGGAATCAAACCGAACAAACCCGACAAGCCAAGCAATCCCAACCATCCCCAATCAAAATCGCGATCGGCATCAGCACTTGCGACATCCGAGCGAGGACTTGTGGTGGTGGTAGTGCTGTTAGTACCGTTCGTAGTACCGCCAGTTGTATCTGTCTGAGCAGAAGCAGGCAGATCAACTGGTACTAGCGCTAAACCAGCAACTATAATACCTGCACCGATTGCTTTGGATAAATCAGAACGTTTCATATTTCAAATGCTCTCTGTTGGTTAAACTCTTTAACTATCACAACTATATCGATCGCCTATTAAAGTTAAATCCACCTCTAGCAGTAAACATACTTATCTTCCACCTATAACTACAGATTGATATCAGATTTTTAGCAACAAGACGAAATTAAACATTGCTCGCTTGTGAGGCAGTGCGGCACTATAAAATCGCCGGCATGGCACATCGCGCTTGTGAGGAACTCCGGCAGTCCCGACAACAGACAAAGTGTTGTTGACAAAAAAAGGTAAACTCAGATATTGCACAGACAACTGTTGGAACTCGATCGACGGAGATAAAAACTTTTGGGTATAGAGCTACGCAGCTACGTATTTCTAGACAACTTGCAGCCGCAGCACGCAGCATACATCGGCACCATCGCCGCCGGATTCTTGCCGCTGCCCGGGGATGCGTCGCTGTGGATTGAAATCTCGCCTGGTATCGAAATTAACCGAATTACCGATGTCGCCCTCAAATCTGCCTCCGTGCGGCCGGGAGTGCAGATAGTCGAACGCTTGTACGGCCTTCTGGAAGTACACTCGGGCCAGCAGGGGGAAACTCGGGCCGCAGGCAAAGCAATTCTAGAATTCATCGGAGTCCGCAGAGAAGAAGGTATCAAACCGCGAGTGATTTCCAGTCAAATTATTCGCAACATTGACCCCCACCAAACACAATTAATCAACCGCAGCCGCCGCGGACAGTTGCTGCTGGCGGGACAAACGCTTTATGTCTTAGAAGTAGAACCGGCTGCCTATGCAGCCCTCGCGGCCAATGAAGCAGAAAAAGGCGCATCTATTAACATCTTAGAGGTTCAGGCTGTAGGCAGTTTCGGACGGCTTTACCTCGGCGGCGCAGAACGAGATATTATAGCAGGTTCCCAGGCAGCAATTGCGGCGGTGGAAAACGTGACGGGTCGAGAAAATCCAACAATTTTTGGTCGCAAGGAATAGCCGTTAAAGGAGATGCAGTTATGGCAAACACACAGCATTTAGCGCTGTTAAAAAAAGGTGCAGTTACTTGGATTGAATGGAGAAGTCTCAACCCAAATATAGAACCGGATCTCAGCGAAGCTAACCTCGCCGAAGCAAATCTCAGAGGCGCGCATCTTTGGCGATCGAACCTTGTTAAAACAGACTTGTTTAAGGCTAAATTAATTTCGGCAAACCTCGCCGAATCTAATTTTAGTTTAGCAAATCTTGCCGGAGCGCAACTGCTCGAAACTAATCTAATTAAAGCTAATTTAACAGGAGCAAACCTCCGAGCTGCAGACCTCAGGGGAGCTGATTTGAGCGGTGCTAATTTAATTGGGTCTGACATCACTGCTGCCAATCTTCAACAAACCGATTTCGCCGATGCAAATTTAATCGGTGCGGTGATGTTTCGAGTTAATGCCATGGGCGCCAACCTCAACTTTGCTAATCTCAGTCAAGCCAATCTCACTCAAGCCGAATTCATTGAAGCACATTGCTATGCAGCCAATTTCTCTAAAGCTAACCTCGGGGAAGCTCACTTCACTGCAGCATATCTTTTCAAGGCAAATCTCTGTTTTGCGGAGTTGAGCGCTGCCGATTTCCGGTGGGCAAACCTCGGCAAAGCTGATTTGAAAGGGGCGAATTTGACCGGGGCCAATCTCAGAGGAGCGAACTTGGCGGGAGCGAATCTGGGCGAAGCTATTTTGAAAGGAACAATCATGCCTGACGGCAGCATTGTTTGATCAATATTGGATAATATTTAGTCCTGTAAAAAAACCGCGATAGTTAAAAAAAAGCCAGTTGCGCCTTTACCGAAAGCATTGCCAAAACATGAATTTTTGGGGCGGGTTCAGACTTTCTCTCTCATACAAATCCGAGATGAAAGAAAACCCGCCTCGGCTCAAAACTCGCAACAGTCGATCGATTAATTCTTGCGAGCCGGCGATACTTGATAAAGTCCTCTGACGGGGCCTGGATCGGTCTGTGAATCTTGCTGCTCTCTTGGAAGTGACTGATCTGGGAACCCGCCGGGAGTGGGGAAACAGCCGCTCGGTTGAGGTGCTAGCTGGCAAGGTGCAGGCAGTGCCATGACAGAGGAATCGAAAGGATTGACGGCATCTGGGACGCGGAGAATCGGGTCGCTGGAAACTTGCCGCTGCATTATTCGTCGGTAAAGGCCGCTGACGCGACTGGCATCCCGCTCCATTTCTTTTTCGGGAAAGGCAACGACTCCGCTGGGGGAACCGATGCCTAAATAGTCGCCCAAGTAACCTTGCAAGCTGACCTTTTGGTAAAAGTCTCCTGAAGCTTCAAAGAATTGTCGGTTGAAGTCGTCGGCAATCGGGTGAAATCGAGCTGTTTGTGCTTGAGCTGGTTTGACGGATGCCATTGCGGCAGAGGCGACAGCGAGAATCAACGCGCCGCTCAGGCTTTTTAACTTTTGACTCATATATTTGGGCCTCCTTAATTAATTCCGATTCCACTTTGACACTCCCCGGGGTGAACCCACGGGGATTCTTAATTCATCGACTGACCTTTAAGCGCTGTGTCCTTGCGGCAATCCTTAAACTTTTCAACCGTGCAATTGCACCAATTGACAAGCTTAACTCACAACCACTCCTTCTTGGTCTATCTCCAAAAGCGTACTAGGATACGAACAAGCGGGTTCGGGTGTGTCCCACCCTACTTCATTAAAACAAATTATTGATTTTCTGGTGGGTGAGAATGGGTTGATTCCCCAGCTCTGTTTTACAAGGTTTTCCCTAGCCTTCTTTCTGCTTTTAAAAAGCTTTCAGGTTCGAGGGTGCCGGCTAAAAGCCGCTTCACAACCGCCCACCTTGGGAATTACAACCATGGCTATTCTATCAAAAAGCCGTCAATCGATTTTAGATTTTATATTTTAGATTTTAGATTAAAGAATTGAAGCATTCACCCCACGGATAAATTTGGGGGGCAAGTTTCATCGGCTACAGGTTTTTTATTTCACCGGTTCTGAGTCTGCTTTCGGAATGAATCCGGGGGCTTGTATCCTGGATGCTTTCGGTCAAGCTTATGACGGGATTTTAAACCCAATTTTTTGATAAACTGATTCTCGGCAGATTATTTGTGTTTTTTAAAGGGTGTGAGTTATGGATGCTGCGGATTTAAAGGTGTTGCGCGATCGACTTCTAGATTTGTTGTGCGAGTTTGCCTATCGCGAAGGTGATTTTGTGCTGTCTTCGGGGCAGAAAAGTTCTTATTACATTAACTGCAAACCGGTGACGCTGCACGCTGAAGGTGCTTTGGCAACGGGACGTTTGCTGTTGTCGATGCTGTCGTCGGATGTGCAAGCTGTGGGCGGTTTGACTTTGGGGGCTGACCCGATTGTAACTGCTGTAAGTGTGGTTTCGGCTCTCGAAGGTCGATCGATTCCGGCGCTAATTGTCCGAAAGGAGACGAAGGGACACGGGACAATGGCGTACATTGAGGGGCCACTGTTGCCAGAGGGCACGAATGTGGCGGTTTTGGAGGATGTGGTGACGACGGGCAAGTCGGCGATGCAGGCGGTGGAACGGTTGCGGGGTGCGGGTTATAAAGTCGATCGCGTGTTGTCGCTGATTGACAGAGAACAAGGTGGTGCCCAGTTTTATCAATCTGTTGGATTAAACTTTGAAACAGTTTTTACGATTAACGATCTTCAAAAGTGGATGGCTAGCAAAAAATAGGCAAAAGTGCGATCGAACCGATCGAATATCACCCTTTTCATGAACAGGCTTTCGGGCCTCTTCCACAATAGTTTTCAAGATGTTTTTTTCTCGTTACCAGGCTCTGCCTGGTAATGAATATCTAGAGGCTCTGCCTCATTTTGAAGTGAGGAAATCGGTGTTTTATTGGGTGGGATTATAAACTATGCCCGCTCTAATTTTATTATCAAAATCAGCTCAGGTACTTGGAGGACAAGGGAAAATAAAGTTTTAGGTGCTAAACAAGCGCAAGCTTGCAGGTTCAGAATCTCTACCAATCGGCAGATTTTAGCAGAGCGAGTTTATAACCTGAGTGAGATATTAACTAGAAAACACTGTTTTAATATGTTACATGACCCGGCGCAAGGAGAAGCAGCAATGATTTTACCTGCATCTATTAAAGGGAAATGGAAACTACTGGCAACAGCCTTTATTTGTCCTCTGACACTAATTGGCGTTGGCATTCAGCAACAACCGCTTCAAGCACAACAAAATCCATCTAAGACTAATGTTGCTGCTTTGCCAGATGGTATTTACCTGTACGGAGATTCGCCACAGCCCAACCAAGTTCTTCAAAACTACATTGTGTTTCAACGCCAGAACGATCGCGTCGTTGGTGCAATCTACGCGCCGCGATCGGACTTTGCCTGCTTCACAGGTAAAATTCAGGGAAATACACTGTACGGCAAAACAATCTCAGCCGGAAAAATTCAAACAGTTGAAGTCAATACTCAGCTAACAAATCTGCATCCTATTCGCACAATTAGCTCAAACGATCGGCGCATTCTTTCAACGTGCCAAGATACAGCGCGAGCTAACATATCCAGGTAAATCTTTTACTTAGCTCAAATGGTGCATGAGGCTGGCGGTGCGTTACACTGCGTTAACGCACCCTACGAATTAACACTTTCTCGTTACCAGGCTCTGCCTGGTAATGAATATCTAGAGGCTCTGCCTCCCTTAAAAAATACTACAAAATATGATTTTTTACCCCAGGCTTAATGGTCTGGAAAAAAATCCGTTTTATTGAACCGAGTCCGCAGGATTACTCCCCGCGAAGCAACACGGTAACAAGGTTTTTCCGATAGTTTTATTTTGCATCCTAATGATGATAAAGCCGATCGTCAACTGGGTCATAGTGTAAGTATTAATGTAGTTAAAGCTGTTGCTCTAGAAGTTATCCATAATTGTTTATCCTCTGCAAAGCAAGTGCCTTTGAAAAATGCAGTTTAATCAGCATCAAGCAGAAAATTTATTGCTCTGGGGTTGAGGAAGTGCGATCGGCCGCACTCAATATCAAATCCACACTGACTGTAAAATCAGGAAATGCGATCGGTGCAACCTCTTGACCAGGGTACAAGTTTAGTATTACACTATAACCGTTTGGTGTTGGCTGGCGGTAAACTTCCAAGATGTTTTCCACTAAATTAACCAGCCAAACCTCTTGAATGAGCGATCGGGCATAAATAGGAATTTTGACATTTCTGTCATTATCCACTGTACTGTCAGCGACTTCTACCAAAAGTAACACTTCTGAGGGAACTGGATGTGCTGTCTCGTAATCATCATCGCGAAATTGGAGCAATACCACATCCGGTTGCGGTTCAGTACGTTCGCTTAACAGAACAGGGTTTTGGACATCAACAATAACTCTATCTTCTGGTAATCGGTGAAAAAGTCGGTTAAGTCGTCTCACAGCAGTTGCGTGACGAGTTCCAATAGCAGCCATTTGAATAATTTCTCCTTCAATGAGTTCGACGCGCTCAGCTTCAGAAAGAATCCCTGTCTCACCCATCAAATGATATTCTTTCACCGTAAAAAGCCGTCTTTGAAGTTGAACGGACATCGCAATTCTCCTTTTCGGAAACTCCTTTTAATATAACCTTAAGTAAGGTGCGCCATCAGCGCCCTAGTTTTGGGCGAGCAGGATGCCCGCCCCACAAGAAACGAAACAGCTTTAGGATTAAGTAAGGTGCGCCATCAGCACCCTAGGAATTAATCCTATTAGCTTTGGGCTACAGGTTCCTTAGCCAAAAACTTCTCTAATTCCGTCAAAGCATCGGCATCAACCTTAGTCTGCATCGGACAGAACTTAGGTCCGCACATCGAACAGAATTCAGCAGTTTTATAGATATCCGCCGGCAAAGTTTCGTCGTGATATTCCTTAGCCCGTTCAGGATCTAATGACAGCTCAAATTGACGGGTCCAATCGAAATTGTAACGCGCTTTCGAGAGTTCATCATCGCGATCGCGCGCACCCGGACGACCCCGTGCAATATCTGCAGCGTGAGCCGCGATTTTGTAAGCAATCAGCCCGTTTCGGACATCCTCAGCATTCGGCAATCCTAAGTGTTCCTTCGGCGTCACGTAACACAGCATTGCAGTACCGTACCAACCAGCCATCGCCGCCCCAATTGCTGAGGTAATGTGGTCGTATCCAGGCGCAATATCAGTCACCAACGGCCCCAAAACATAGAAAGGAGCTTCCGAACACTCCTCCATTTGTTTCTTGACATTAAACTCAATTTGATCCATGGGAACGTGGCCCGGGCCTTCCACCATTACCTGCACATCATGTTCCCAAGCTTTGCGAGTTAATTGTCCCAAAGTTTTGAGTTCAGCTAATTGAGCATCATCCGAGGCATCGTGAGTGCAACCGGGGCGCAGAGAATCTCCCAAACTAAACGAAACATCGTATTTTTTGAAGATTTCAATGATGTCGTTAAAGTGAGTGTAGAGAGGATTTTGTTTGTGGTGATGCAGCATCCACCGCGCCAAAATGCCGCCGCCGCGAGAGACAATCCCAGTCAACCGATTTTTTACCAAAGGCAAATGCTCGATCAGAATTCCGGCGTGAATTGTTTGGTAATCAACACCTTGTTGAGCGTGTTTGTCAATGATGTGAAGAAAGTCATTCGCGGTCAGACTTTCCATATTACCATGAACGCTTTCTAGAGCTTGGTAAATTGGTACAGTACCGATCGGCACCGGTGAAGCTTTGATAATCGTAGTGCGAATTTCATCCAAATTGCCGCCGCCGGTGGACAAGTCCATCACGGTATCAGCGCCGTATTTCACTGCTAGTTTAAGCTTGTCAACTTCTTCTTCCATATTGGAAGAGTTGGGAGATGCACCGATATTAGCATTGACTTTGCATTTAGACGCAATACCGATCGCCATCGGTTCCAAATTCGGGTGATTGATATTAGCCGGAATAATCATCCGTCCCCGCGCTACTTCGGCGCGGATCAGTTCTGGCGGGAGATTCTCTCGCTTAGCGACAAAGTGCATTTCCTCAGTAATTACACCTTGACGGGCGTAGTGCATTTGAGATACATTGCTCTGGCCCTGACGCTTAGCGATCCATTCGGTACGCATATTTAATTTCCTTGATAAACAGCTTCCCTCCGCTGGTATTACCCAGACTCAGGTTCTAAGGGTGTTTTCTCAGCCCGGATATTCGGGCACCCCTAGCTAAGCTGTTAATAGTAGCACTGATGCCTGTACCAGATGAAAGCAATTAAGGAAATCTTAATATAAACAATGGGGTGAGGAGATCGAAAGTGCGATCGGTCTTTTGGGGCTTCTGATATTTCTGCTGTTTAAAAAGTACAAGCGAGCGAAGCTATCCCGAAGGGAATCGCACCCCATTTAACAACCTAAAAACAATTACACCTCATCAGGATTAATCCCCATTTCGCGCAATTTTGCTGCTAGGCGATCGGCGCGTTGTTTTTCTTCCTCCGCGCGAAGGCGTTCTTCTTCAGCGCGAAGGCGTTCTTCTCGGGCACGTTCCTCTCCAATTAACAGCAAATTCCCTTCACTATCCCACCAACGCAACCAAGGTAAATTCATCTCATCATATTCACCTTGCCAAATTCCCAACTCAACTCCAAGCTGAGGAATCGGATAGCGGCCGCGCTCATTTACACTCATGCGCTGATAGCGATTGTCTTCTAAATGATACATTTCTACAGCGGCTTTTTTGACTTCATAAATGCCGTAGTAAGGCACGCGAATCGCCTGTTCGTAAACCCAAAATTTGCCCACCTTTTGTTCTTCGGCTTGACCGGGTTCGGGCGGCGGCGTTCTGTCTCGCACTTCTGCACCGTTCCCCGACACAAATTCCAAAACAATCAGGGGTGCAAGGTATTCTTTCCACAATACATAAGAACGTCGCACCTCACCATTGAATAGTGGGGGAACATTCGGCACATAAAACCAATCGGGCGCTTCGGCACCGCGTTCGAGAGGGTCAGTTAAACGCCAATAAATCCCACAATCTTGACCGATGCGATAGCGTCCGTCAGGATGAATTCGTTGCAAAATTGGTCGGAGTGAATCAGTGAGAATAATGCTTTGAGGAAGTTCTTGAAAGTTTTTCACAAAAGTACCGTCTGACTCTGGTAATTCAGTGTGGTCTGGCAGATGGGTGACTTCCAATTCAAATGATTTGGCAATAGTCATAAAACTTGCACTGATTTGAGGAATTAAACTTATTATAGTATAATTTATCTGACAAACTACCCGAATAAAACAGCCTTGTTTGTCAAGGGGGATGTTCACTCAAAGAGTGTTTGCACTGTTTCTATATGCTGGCACTCTTGCTATAATAAAGCACAAGACATCTGAACAAGTTTAATACAATATAAAAATGTTTTTTGTTGGCAATACGTCAAGTTGCTGGTCGTAGTTGCAATCCTAAATGATTATACTCGTTACCAGGCTCTGCCTGGTAAGGCATATCCGGAGGCTCTGCCTCGATTGTCGCAGCCGAGGCAGAGCCTCTGGACATCGGTTACCAGGCAGAGCCTGGGAACCAGTTAAACTATACCCGTTTAATCGGCGTGAATCGATTCCTCATTTCTTGCTTCCTTTGCAGTCAGGAGATGAAGAACCTGTTGTGAATTTATCTGAGGTTTTGGGTGAAGTTTATCAGGAGGCTGCTTTAGATTTGGCGATCGATTATTCAGTGCAGTCTATACCAGCACTGAGTGAGGGTGATTTTCAGTGGGTGCGATCGTTGATGGAATCGTAGAACAGGTTCTCTATTGTAAAAGCATTATCTTCTCCAAATAGAAATTATGCAAGAGTCGGATGTCGAATCTTGCATTTCACTGCTACTGAGCTTCCTATCAACTTTCAATAATCGGTTTACACAGCTAAACCGATTAACTTGTTGTCGCTTTGTCAATTAATCGGTTAATTTCATCTGCTACTCGATTGGTCGTAGCATTCCAGTAGTGGGTATGTGCACCTGCTCCTAAACAAAACTCGCGGTATTTACCCTTCTCTGAAATATTATCTTTATCTTCAACAGAAGAGCTGGGTTTAAATAGTTTCTCTTCCCTAGCCCGTTTCTTTTCGTTAACCTCGCTCTTGCTCTTTCGCCAGAGATAACGTCCCACATAGTCAGCACTGCTATATGTATTGACCCACTGCTCTAACCCCAAATCTTCTGGTTTTGGCTTATCGCCAATCCCATTTTCATCGTAGTCGTTATGTCCATTTGCATGGGGGTCGTTATAATTTATCACCCACTCGTAAAGATGAGGAAAACCAACACTGTACAGTTGACGCAGGGGATTGCCCATCGAGAAAAAGTAGACAGGAATTTTCTCTTGGTGTGAAGAAGAGAATAGCCGCTTTAAACCTTTGCGTTCTTCATTTTTAATAAACCGAAGTAAATCTGCTGTAATCACTGCTCCTTGGCTATGTGCCACAAGGATAAGTGCATCGTATTTAGGTTGATTTTGCGAATCTGTCTCCTTGCACAGATAACGCAATAACGAGTAATAGCGAGAAAAGATGCGAGCACGCGGATTATCCTTCTCCGGGTGCAGCCGTAGGTAGTTGTCTACATCCAAAATGACATCTATAACATTTCGTATCCCTAAAGAAAGCTGTTCTAGCCTGCTACCAATCACCCAAATGCTAGTAGCAGAAGCGGTTATAAGTACGGCAAAAAAACTTGTTACTGGTTCTTTAAATGCATATTTGTTAATAAATTCAACAATCCCTAAGTTGGGAAAAAAAACGATTAGGATCCAGTAAAGGATGACCACAATAATAAAAACTGCAGATATCGCCGATAGAGAACAATGCACTGTTCTATACCCGTTGTTTAGCCATATTCCAAACTTAAGCGACAACTTTTCATCGGAATTAGGCTTGTCTAGTTGAGATGTTAAGTCAGGCTGTTGAACTTCTGCCTTAGTTTTGTTTGTTGGATGTGTAGACTCAGGCGGTTGAATTTCTGCCCAGACCGAGGGCCAAAACGACCATGCCATTAGCGGGAGTACAATTACCATCGAAGATATAGCAATCCAAAGAACCGGATCTACAATGATTTCGTCAATAAAATCAGATATGTTATCGTAAATTTCGTACTTAAGTGAAAATATATTTCTGAACCAGTCAGTTGGACGATACGGATAGTCTTTTGACAGTAATGATGCTGGACAATACAGACCATCGTCTTTTGCTGGACAATAACCATCGTCTTTTGGCAGTAGTGATACACCAACTTTGGCAAGGACAGCCCACAGCGTTATGGTGACCGAACTAAACGAAACGCTAGGAATCCACAGTGAAACAATGGCTGTCCAGCTTGCACGTTTGGCGCGTTCTTTTGCTTGAGCATCATCAGTAAGCCCCAATTGGGCAAACAATCCCCAAATTAGTACAACGAAGTAGAGGCAAAAAAATAAGATCCACGACACGACCAAAAGGAAATAAATCACTTCAATCCGCTTAAAGCTGACTTTTAGAATTCCCACAGGTAAATTTTCCACTTTAAAAACTAAATCCCACAAGGCGAAACCTGCCAAGGGTAATCCTAAGAAGATCGCAATCCTATCCGCACCAGGACGGTACTCAGAATATTTCTTAATGACTAGTGCAGTTAAGAGAGATAACAGGAAGAGCCATTCAAACGCCAAAACTTTATAGCTAAATTCCTTGAGCCAGCTAGACATTATAAATGCCAAGGCCCCTATCCCAAGCCAAAATAGCCAAGGTAAGGGTAGCTTCATAGCCTTGTTCCAAAATACACATCCCAGGAGGAAAATTCCCAAAAGACTAAGGATGACGGATACCACAGAGGATGAGTAAGAATTTGGAATATTACCCACTAGATTGAGTAAGGCAGCTACCACTAGAAAGAGATTCAATAAAGGAATCGGAATGGAGAGTATTCTTCCTGCCCAACCATGTAAGCTCGCATAACACCTCCACCTGAATTTATCCGGATGTTCTAGTGCTGCCATGTCGAGCGTATGCCGTCCCAAAGCACTCAAATGAAAGAGAATCTGATACAACTCGCCGAACACTTGGAAGAAACCTCTTCCTACACGAGACAAATCTGCCCAGTACATTTCATAGAGATGTACCTCATGCCGATCGTCTCGACAGGCTTTAATACAAATAGTTTCATAAAAGCTGGCTTTCGGGTCTTTTTTTGGACTGTAGGAATCCAAGAAATCACAAGTGAAAGCGTGCGATTTTTCCTCAAAACTTAGATTTGCGATACTCGAAGGTTTTGAATCAAGGTAATCGCGAATACGTTTTCCTCGTTCATCTAGCCAATCCCAAAGCCCACGTAAAAGCCAAGCCCTCGGACGAATATCAGATTTCTCAAGCTCAGTTCGTTTACGTACAGGGATTCGTCGAACGGGAATTCCGATAAGTTGTTCATTCCAAGCAGAATATCGAGGCTCTTCAGGAGGCTCTTCCTCATTGGCATGAAGTAGAGACTGCTCTTTATTGGTATCGAGTGGAGGCTGCTCTTTATTGGTATGGAGTAAAAGATTAGCGATGCTACGGGCAGAATCATAAGGTTGCTGATCTGAGACACCGTGAACTACGATAATCGCGACTTTCTTCGATGAATCACCACCTGACTCAGGCGGCGCGGTACTTGGCATCATTTAACTACTCCCTTAAAATCCTAATACTCTGTTGTAATCGTTCGATACACTTATAGCCTTTCGAGCGTAACATGAGGTACTATCTGGCATAAGGCATAGGCCTCCGTGGGCATAGGGCATACCTCACCACGCGATCGAACCGCTATATATACTGGTTCGATCGCGTGGTGAGCTACGCCCCGATCGCATTCCAATTCCCAGGCGTACCTCATTAATTACTGAAAAGTGCTATGTAATAATCAGTCCTTACATCGAATCTGCTGACTTAGGTTGCTCCACGTTGCTATCTGAGGCATTTGTAATATCAGATTCCCCCGAGTCAAATTTGTCTGTATCCTGTTTTAATTCCGATATAATTGCGCCGAGATCGCGCCCAGCTTCCGCATTCTCAGGCTTAAAGGCGATCGCGCGATCGCAAGCAGCCATTACTTATGCATACTAACCCAATATAAAATCAACGCTCACTTCAAACTCTGGAAAAGCCAGCGGCGCCACTTGTTGACCGCGCCAAAACTTGAGCATTAAACTATAACCGTTCGGGCCTGGCTGACGGTAGACTTCCAAACAATTTTCAACTAAATCTACCAGCCAAACTTCCTGAATGAGCGATCGAGCGTAAATGGATACTTTCACATCTCTGTCATAATCAACCGTACTATCTGAAACCTCAACTAACAGCCAAACTTCAGACGGTACTGGATGCGCAGTAGCGTAGTAATCAGCGCGAGGTTCCAGCAATACAACATCCGGTTGAGGTTCAGTGCTCTGAGTCAACTGGATAGGGTCTTGAACACCCAGAGTCGCCAGATATTCTGGAATGAGGCTGAAGCGCCTGGTGAGACGCTTAACAGAACTTGCGTGACGACTACCAATTGCAGCCATTTTAACAATCTCTCCTTCTATAAGTTCTACCCGATCGCCCTCGGAGAGAATACCAACCTCACTCATCAAATGATATTCTTTCACTGTAAACAACCGTTTTTGAAGCTGAACAGACATATAACTATTCTCCTTGTTTGCAGCTTACCTAAATTTACCATAAAAAAAAACGCCCAAAACAGAGCGGCAAAAAAATGAAAATTTTAGATAACAAGCCTTAAACAAAAAGCATTTAAACGCCCGCTATTAAGCCTGGTTAAATACTCCTCAATAACTGTACGCATGATTCATCGCCAACTATTAATACAGTGAAATTGGCTTATACTCGTTACCAGGAAGAGCCTGGTAACGCATATCCGGAGGCTCTGCCTCCATAGTCTGGACCGAGGCAGAGCCTCGCTTACATCGGTTCCCAGGCTCTGCCTGGGAACCAGTTAACTGTACGCATGGTTCATCGCCAACTATTAATACAGTGAAATTGGATCGAAAGCAGCCCTCGAATTTAACAGATAATCAAGTAACCGAACTAATTTACCCTAAAAAAAACCGCCCCAAACAGAGCGGTAACAAGAGGAAAAATTTAGATGGCAAACCTTATCCAAAAAGCATTTAACAACTTACAGACATACAGCAGATTCCACGTTGATGACGTACACCAGTCAAGCGATCGCTCGCTGTAGGGACACGCCACTGCCGTGTCCTCTATCGAAAGCTATGTACCTCACTTACCTAAAAAATGCTGTATTAGTAGGGCAAGCATCGCTCGCCCCTACTAACACACTTAAAGCAGAGTAATTGCAGTCGATGCCGGAGCACCGATCGGTCCCGGGCCAAAACCTAAATTCACCACGCCACTATTCAAACCAGAAATATTATTAAGTGTCAGAGTGACGCTAGTTTGACCGGGATTAAAGTTCACTGCACCGCCAGAAGGCTTCGCAGTAAACGGCCCCACAATATTGAAATCTACATTATTGACAGGTTGGTTGCCGCCGGGAGCAGCAATCAAAAAGTCGATCGAAGCCGAAACCCCAGTATTGCCGCTGCGGTTAATTGTGAAACTTCCAGGAGTGCCATCAGCCACAGGACTCGAAGACGAACCGTAAGAAAAGAAAGTAGGAGGCACAGCAGTAGTATCAACAATCGACAGAAGCGCTGTTGAAGGACTCGCCAAACTACCGCCACTCAAGAACAAATTCACCGTCTCAGTAGGCTCTGTGAGGCTATCAAATAAAGTTTGAACCGGAACTTGCGCGCTAGCTTGTCCGGGTGCAAAATTCACCGCTTTTTGAACCACAGCCGTGTAATCCGGTTGAGAACCCGCAGCCAGAGCAGTACCGTCCCCAGTGCTGAATACGATCGTAGCCGACCCAGAAAGGTCGCCACCGCGATTGATCGTAATCGGAGCAGTGCTACCCTCATTGACGCTGTAAGTAGCCGCACTGAAGAAAAACGTGTTTTGACCGGGAGTCGGCGTCGGAGTCGGAGTCGGAGCAGGCGTCGGAGTCGGAGTCGGAGTTGGAGTCGGAGTCGGAAAAGGAGTCGGAGTTGGAGTCGGAGTCGGAGTTGGGACGGGCGGCACATCCAGAATCGTCAAGATTGATGGATTGCTGCCCACATTCCCACCGCTGAGCACCAAATTCACCGTTTCCGGCGATTCCAGCATCATGTCGCTCAAAGCCGAAATCGTGAAACTAGCGCTATTTTGCCCCGCAGCAAAATTCAGGGAACCAGCCGCCACAGTGTAATCCGGTGCACTGCCTCCAGAAGTCGCCGAACCGTCAACAGTAGCGTAGCTAATGGTTGCAGCCGCCGTGCCGCCCGTGCGAGTAACGTTAATCGTAGCCGCGCCGCCTTCATTCACCGTGTAACTCGCTTGGGCGAACTGGAAGATACTCGCAGGCGTGGGTGTCGGCGCAGGCGTCGGTGTTGGCGCGGGCGTGGGAGTCGGCGTCGGCGTCGGTGTCGGGAATCCAGCCACTTGGAACCAGGCCGGATTCGCGCTCAGTTGGGCAGCGCTAAAACCTTGGATGTTGACTAAATACTCGCCGGTGCCGGTATCGCGCACTAGGGTGTTGCCGATGCTGATGCCGTTGAAGCCGGTGCCGTCGATGAACTGCAAATCGCTGAATTGCAGCCCCCCAAATAACTGGATGACATCGTTGCCGGCGACACGAAAGTCGGTAATCAGGTCGGCATCGAAGACTCCGGGGCCGCCGGTGGTGGCTGTGGGTCTGCCGTCGCCGACTCGCCCGATCGCAAAAATGTCATTTCCACCGCCGCCGCTCATTGTATCAGAGCCGAGGTCGCCGTAGAGTACATCATCACCGAGGTCGCCCAGCATCAAATCGTTGTCTTTGCCGCCGAACATAGTGTCGTTGTCTTTGCCGCCGAACACGGTGTCATTGCCGTTGTTGCCGAAAACGCTGTCATTGCCGATGTCGCCTCTAACTAAGTCATTGTCTTTGCCGCCGTATACTTGGTCGTCGTCTTTGCCACCGTATACTTGATCGTTGCCTTCGTTGCCATTAACAATATCGTTACCTGGGCCGGCGAATATGAGGTCGTTTCCTGAGTCTGCATTGATCGCATCATTGCCGTCGAGGCCGTTGATGGTGTCATCACTCAGTAAGGTTCCCGGGTTAATTATGCGACCGTCTGGTAAAAATCCCGGTATGACATCGGGGCCGAGAGTTCCTGTTATGTTTGCCATCTTTTTTACTCCACAGGTTAATTATTTTTTCTTTTGGTAGAAGCACCTGTAGAGATTGTTCTGCGTCAGAATGCGGGATTTTAATTAACAGATGTTCGGGATAAAAACCTAGTATTTATGTCACTATTCACTAGATTTTTTTTCCTCAAACAAATCTCTCACTGCAATTATTTGCTGTCCCGCTGTATTAGTAACTGTATTTGTGCTTCGAGGTCCTGTTAATAGTGAAGAATGAGAAGGCTGTAGCAATGTTCCAGAATTGTTTAAAATTTTGCCTGGAAATTACTACTTATTCAACTTAGCGTGAATTAGACAAAAACCGCAGGCAAAATGGCTTTAAACCCAGAGCTATA
This sequence comes from Microcoleus sp. AR_TQ3_B6, assembly GCF_036702785.1. Taxonomy (NCBI): domain Bacteria; kingdom Bacillati; phylum Cyanobacteriota; class Cyanophyceae; order Oscillatoriales; family Microcoleaceae; genus Microcoleus; species Microcoleus sp. AR_TQ3_B6. Next base: position 24,016 of record NZ_JAUBVJ010000071.1, read on the forward strand.
AAGACTTTTAGCTCTCCTAGGCATAAATCTAGTATTCACAAAGGTTTCAGGCGTTGTTAGGTCATCAACCTGTTTTCCTTGTGAGCGAGAGCTTTTCAGCCCCTAAAGCAGCTAGAAAATATCTAATTCCCATTAGGAAATAATGCCGATCGCCCATTGTTATATTACTGCTAATAGTTAAGCTATAGCCTTTCTCACAAAGAAAGATAGAGTACGCCTAAACCCTGCACCGTCAACCTTTTTTAGTTGAATTCTCTACCTCATATCCCCATTGCCTGCTCTATATTTTCCTATTAAATTAACCGATTTCAGGACGATACTTTAAAATATTGGTAGAGATTTTATGCAGCAAAAATTCGGGTGTACACGGAGCAGCACGCACCTGACGCCAACCAAAAATTGGGGTGCACACCAAGCGGTACACCTGACGCCAAACACTCGGGTAGACAGGCAGCGGCGCACCTTACGCCTAACTAACTGTCCGAATATTCATTGGATTGTGGCTGCTTCTTCCTTCTCTTTTTCGCCGTCGGCAAATCCTTCTGTATCCTGTTTTAATTCTGATACAATTGCGCCTCGATCGCGCCAAGCTTCCGCATTTTCAGGCTTGATGGCAATAGCTCGATCGTAAGCTGCCATTGCTTCCTTATAGCGCTTTAATTCTGAGAAAGCTATCCCCACATGACGCCAAGCATCGTAGGAGTCTGGCTTAATAGCAATCGCTTTCTCATAAGCTGCGATCGCTTCTTCATGGCGCTGCAATGAAGCCAAAGATTCGCCTTTACAAAACCAAGCTTCGTAACACTCGGCATTAAGGGTAATTGCTGATTCGTAAGAGGCAATTGCTGCGGAGTGCTGCGACAGTTTGTCGAAAGCTACGCCTCGGTTGTGCCACACTTCAAAATCCTGCGGTTTAAGGGCTATTGCTTTGTCGTAGCATTCGATCGATTCTTGATATCGCTGCATTTTTCCGAGCACAGCGCCTTTATTGTACCAAACTTCGTATTTGTCGGGCCGGAGGCAGATCGCCCGATCGTAAGAATCAATAGCATCGCTGTAGCGCAGCAGTCTCCACAGCATATTGCCTCGATTGTACCAAGTTTCGTATCGGTTGGGATTAAAAGCCAGAGCGCGATTGTAAGAATCGACTGCTGCTGCATACTGCTCTATTTTGCCCAGCATCGCCCCTCGATTGTGCCAAATTTCGCTGTCGGTTGCTTTGATAGCCAGGGCGCGATCGTAACTGGCGATCGCTTCTTCGTAATACTGCAATTTACCCAATAAAGCCGCTATACTGTGCCAACAACCGTATTTGCGGGATTCGCTCGAACTTGCTCGCTCGTAACAGACGATCGCCTCTTCGTACCTGTGCAATTTTCCCAGCAAATTCGCCTTATTATACCACGCTTCGCAGTTATCCGGTTTAATTGATATTGCTTGGTCGTAACAGGCGAGTGCTTCTTCGTGGCGCTGCAATTTTATTAACACATTTCCGCGCCAATACCAAGCCTCATCCAAATTATTATTCGCTAAAATAGCTTTTTCAAAGCAGATTACTGCCTCATCATAATTGCCTTGAAAATAAAGCCCTTCGCCTTGCTTGATATAATCGTCAGCAATGAAATTTTCATCGCTAGGGGGTGCAGGTTGCGAATTTTGGGAATTGTTTAACTGCGGTTGAGGTGCGACTGTGAGAGCTTCTTTGGCAACAACTGCGGGAACTTGGGAAATTTCTTGAACAATTTGAGATTTTTTCTCGTAAACTTCTGTCAGCAAAACTTGCAGGTGCATGAGAAATTGAGATTTGAGAGTCTCAATTTGCTCGACGGAAGATTTGGAAAGTTCACTTTCTCTAGTTAAAAAATCAATGGATTGTTTAGCTGCACTCATTTGCGCTTCTAATTCCTCCCTCAATTTTTGATTTAGTTGGCGAGAATTTATGAGTTCGGATTCCAATACACCAATCCCCTGCAATCGTTTATTGGCATCAGCAACCAACTGTTTCACTATCAGCCGCCGCATCAGCCAAAAAAAGGCAATTGTCACTGGTGGAAATACTGTACCAAGAATTAGTAAAATATTGAGCAGATTTATAGTATTATTAAAATCGTAGCCAGATTCAGCACTGCCAGCAAGCGGCGAAATAAAAGCGAAAACCTCGCGAACTTGAGGATTGCTTTCAACCCCGGTTTCGATTAATTTAGTCAGCCAGGTTTCTTGTAAAGATTTTGTTAGTTCATCGCCGGATGCAGCAGGAGTAGTCCCCTGACTTTTTGCAGCAGATAACTCTGGTTGAGCCGAAGCTACCAGCAAACCTGTCTGGGATTTTACAGCAATTCGTGGGGAAAATTGATCGTGGGCGATCGTCTCAGGCTCGCTTATTGACTCAACCCGACGGGATGCGGTAGTATTTGGGGAAAATTGTTCGTGGGCGATCGTCTCAGGCGAGCTAATTGACTCAGCGGTACGGGATGCGGTAGTATTTATGTCATCAACAAAGTTGCTAGCCTGCGGTGTCTGAGGAGAGATAGGAGGTACAGCAGGATTGGCGCTAGTATTAGCAGTTAAATTCTGGGATGCGAGGGCAGCCAGAGTCAATAGAGCTACATTTGAGACGCGCATAAACGTCAACTTACCTAGGAGAAATTAGTGCTGGGTTGTCAGCGATCGGGCGATCGACCTCATACTCTCAGCAGTTAGAATAGCTGACATGAGGAATGCTGACTTACTATCTCCAAAATACGCGCGCAGCCTGACTTTTCAGGAAAAGTGCCAATAATTCTGGCTGTGGAACTTTAATGAAAGAATATATTCTCGCCACTAATGCGGTTGGATAACTCTCGGAATCATCATTAGGCTGGTAGGGCGGGGTTCACCAATCTGCACAATTGCCAAATATTCGGGTGAACCCGCCCCAACCGACCCGATTTTTAACTCCTTACCCCAGCTAAAACCGCTTCCGGCTGCTGACTTTGTGCCGCCACTTCCTCTAAATCACCACCGTAAATTTCACAGCTATTATTAGGACTTTCAATCAGCTTAATTTTGTGCAACTCTGCCCCCAATTCCCGAACGGGCGCAAGCAACAATTGCCCGCTCCGAACAGCAATATTCTCCGCAGTCGGCACAACCTCCTCAAAAGAGCAAATCTCCTTATATCGTTTCCGGGTGCATCACAATAATAAAATCGAGTCAACAGTTAACACTCAACCATTGAGTTTTTCCACCCGCCCGTCAACAGTCAACAGTCAACAGTCAACAATGAGTTGCCGTGATAGTTCCCTCATCAGCTTTGCCCAGAAGTACAAGCCCAACTCCCGCAAAGCTGATGAAGACACAGGCTGCGGTAGTTACAAAGGCCAAGTTAAAACTATGGTGGGCTTGGCGCAGTCGTTCTTTGGTAACAATCATTTCTATGGTGGAGTCAGAGTGGGTGATTGGCTGGTTATATTGTTTCCGGTTGCATCGGAATGATATAGAGGACACCGCGAGTGCCTTAGTCCCTACAATTAATGGGGGTAGGGACACGGCACTGCCGTGTCCTGACTGTGAGTAATATTAATTCCGATGCTACCGGAGTTGATATTATTCAGAGATTTCGTTGAGCCTAAATTTTATACTTCTAGTGTGAAGCAAAATGCTTGAAACCCTGACTGCACAATGATTTACTTGTCGCTCTGTTGTGGTTGTTCTATGATTGTTCTAGGCTCTAGTTTCGATTTTGTAAGCGATCGTCTCAAAAGACTCTCCACATTATGACTAACCTAAGCATGAGAAAAAAGAAGAAGATAACTATCCCCGCATCTTCAGAAGGTGTAAAGATAGCAGAAAACGCTCTGCTCCGGCTAGGATTTGATTCAAAAATTAACTTTGCCAAAACTCAGCTTTTATCACGCCGTACAATTACTAAGTTTTTTCAGTGCCGGCTTATTCAGCTTGATTCCTTTAAGAAGATATGTCAAGAACTGAAATTAGATTGGACAAAAATAGCAGGAATATCAGAAATAAAACACTCTAAAATACCAGGAAAAACTGATTGCCTCAACCCTGATATTAATGAAGGAGGAGAGAAAATGCACACACAAACATTTTACCGTCAAGTGACTGTAATAGATGAAAAAACTCATACAATTAAAGCTAAAATAAAATGGATAGGTGATATTAAATCCTGCGAAAATCTAAGTCGGGTTGAATGGAATTTACGAGAATATGCAGGAGACACTATAAAAATTACTGATATTAAAGAGGGCAGCATCCGATTAACTGTAGAGGGTTCTCAAGAGGATATCGATCGGCTTGTATCTCGCATTAAATCAGGAGAATTAAAAGAAGTAAGCGGTTTTCCTGTTGCAGATGTTCAAATTTTGAGTGAAAGCTCAGAGGATGACGAAAGAAACGAACTCAATCATAAGTGGTGTCTAGTACGAGAGATTGTTATTCAGGGAATTAGAGCTCGAAACTTGAGTGGGGTTGACTTAAGTGATGCCGACCTGAGATATGCCAACCTGAGTGGTGCGAACCTGAGAAGTGCCGACTGCAGCGGTGCCGACCTCAGTGGTGCCAACCTGACAAGTGCCGACCTCAGCGGTGCCGACCTCAGTGGTGCCAACCTGATTGATGCCAACCTAATGAGTGCCTACCTCAGTGGTGCCGACCTCAGAAGTGCCGACCTGAGTGGTGCCTACCTGATGAGTGCCTACCTGATTGGTGCCAACATGATTGGTACCAACCTGATTCGCGCCAATCTGATTCGTGCCAACCTCAGTGGTGCCAACCTCAGAAGTGCCGACCTGAGTGGTGCCGACCTGAGTGGCGCTGACCTGATTGATGCCAACTTGATTGATGCCAACCTGATTGATGCCAACCTCAGTGGTGCCAACCTCAGTGGTGCCAACCTGATTGGTGACCGGATTCGTGCCTACCGCATTCATGCCGACCTGAGTGGTGCCGACCTCAGAAGTGCCGACTTGAGTGGTGCCAACCTGAGTGGTGCCAACCTGAGTGGTGCCGACCTGATTGGTGCCGGCCTGAGTGGTGCCAACCTGAGTAAGACTAAGGTTGAGAAAGCCCGATTCAGCTCGAACTTAGGCTTTTCTGAATCGATGAAGCAAGACCTGATTAAACAAGGTGCAATCTTTGAGGATTCTCCAGGCGATCGCTCTGAAGTTCCAACAAAAGTATAATGCTCGGGAAGAAGCTAAAAATGAGCCAACTTCTCAAGGAAAATATGATTAATTGTAGTCCTCTTTCAGAGGACTTTAGCTATGAGACAGGGGTTTTCAACCCCTGTCGGACTCTCGGACTGTCGCACAGTCGGATATACAGAGAAAACTGGCGAATCTACCAGCAGATATTCAGCTCTAAACTCCAGTCAAAACAGCTTCCCGCTGCTGACTAAAATCCGCCACTTCCTCTAAATCAGCCGCGAAAATTTCACAGCTATTATTCGGACTTTCAATCAGCTTAATCTTGTGCAACTCCGCGCCCAATTCCCGAACGGGCGCAAGCAACAATTGCCCGATCCGAACAGCAATATTCTCCGCAGTCGGCACAACCTTCTCAAAATAAGCAATATCCTTATTTAAAAAAGAGTGATCGAAAGGTTCAACAACATAATTGTCAACAGCTTTTTGCAAAGCTCCCAAATCAGCAATCATGCCAGTCCGCGGATCAATTTCCCCTTTAACAGTCACCTCTAAATGATAATTGTGACCGTGACCGTTCGGACGAGCACATTTGCCGTAAATTTCCGAGTTTTCTTCAAAGCTCAAATCGGGACGAGCCAACCGATGGGCCGCGCTAAAATGAGTGGACAAAGTTAAATAAGCTTCCATGCCGTTTCCTAAATATTCAGCCCAAAGTTCGGGATGTTCAAACAATTGAATTTTGGTCACAGGTAAATGAGGGGCTAGCCGCAGCCAAATTTGCCGTGCTATGTTTTCGGTAGTTGGCAGAGTCTGCTCAAATTCCGGCCACGCTTCGTTGAGAAAGGAAAAATCGAGATCCTTGGTAACTTCCCGCTTGATGACGTGCTTGACATCAGACAGGTTGAGCACCATGCCGTACTCGTCGAGTTCGCCTATCATGGAAACGTAAAGGACGTAATTGTGTCCGTGTCCCGGTGCGCGGGCAGTTGGGCCAAACCGTTCAAAATTCTCGGCTTCGCTCAATTCCGGCAGCCAGTACCGGTGACTCGCCGAAAACTGTGCCCGACGATTGATGATGCACTGCATAAAAGTCAAGTAGGGTAAGCTTGTTAAGTTCTGTAAAGGACTCGCTTCTTAAGGATAAACTAATTTTTGCTGGAATTTTTCGATTATTTGAGGGTGCTATAAATGAATTTCTACCAATTTTCCAGATATTGGCAACAACTCGTCGCTCGATCGAGCTGCCGGGCTCATTTTACACCACCATACAGAGATCCGGCAGAAAATACCGCTACAAAATAGTTTTTCGCCATCTGTTACTAACTCATCAGTTACCAGCCTTTGAGAAAGTACGCGCGTGCGGATGTATCCGGAAGGGAATCTATCTTTTTTGCAACACAGGCCACTGCACAGTTCGAGTTTTTCGCCTAAGCTCTGCAATAGTTAGCAGTTTGGCGTTCAGTTGCGTTCAAAACTCATCACCCATTATCAATCACCAATTACCCATTACCAACTATTAATGAATTGGATTACTGTACGAACCGATCGCTTTTTTGAACGTTTCTGGGGTGCGATGACAACCCCGCGATTCTATATCGGGGACACTCATCTGTCCATCAGTGCGATCGTCCAACTGATAGTTTTAGCTATATTTGCCTTCATTATAGCTAGGATTATCAGTGAAGGAATCAAGCGCAGCCTGCTAGTTCGGATGGGATTGGATCGCGGCAGTCGAGAAGCAATTTCCACCATCATTAGCTATATTTTAGCAACTTTTGGCTGTATATTCGTCCTGCAAGGTGCCGGCATCAACCTCACTTCTCTCACCGTCTTAGCTGGCGTTGTCGGCATTGGTTTCGGCTTCGGCTTGCAAAATCTCGCCACCAACTTTATCAGCGGTCTCACCCTGCTATTTGAACACCAAATTAGAGTCGGAGACTTTATTGAAATAGACAAGTTATTAGGAACAGTAGAAACAATTTCGATCCGCTCCACAATTATCAAAACAATTGACGGACTATTTGTAATCATACCAAATATTAAGTTTGTCGAAACTAACATTATTAACTGGAGTTACAAAGACCCCAGATGCCGCATCCACATCCCCGTCGGCGTTGCTTACGGATCTGACCCAGTAATAGTTACGGAAGCGCTGTTAATTGCGGCGCGGATGGAATCGAATGTCTTGTCCCATCCTTCTCCTAAAGTATGGTTTCGCGGTTTTGGAGATAACGCTTTAAATTTTGAACTTTTAGTTTGGATTGACCAGCCACAGGAAAGCGATGCCATTAAAAGCGCCGTGAATTTTTTAATAGATTACGAATTTCGCAACCGAAATATCGAAATTCCCTTTCCCCAGCGCGATTTGTGGCTGCGAAACCCCAAAGAGTTAACTCAATTTTTTCACAACAACAAAGATGATAATTCCAACGGCAAACTTTTTCCGCAGAAGACAAAACATTCAGCAGAACTCAAACCTAATCCCACGGTTTCTGAGCCAAAAAAATCAGCGTCTAAATCGCCTAGTAATTGGACGCTGCGAGATTTGTTGCGGCGAGTAACTTATTTTGAACAGTGTACGGATTTAGAACTGCGACAGTTAATTGAATACGGCTATCGACAACTGTTTTCAGCGGGACAGATTGTATGTAAAGAAGAGGATCCTGGCGATTCTTTTTATATTATTCTTTCGGGTACTGTAGAAGTTCTTTCTCAAAAAGCCAATAAGTATATTGCTACGCTTCATGAGGGCGAATTTTTTGGGGAAATATCTTTGCTGTTGGGAACTCCGAGAACGGCGACTGTTAAAACTAGCGAAGATGCAATTTTGTTTGTGGTGGAACGCCACGACTTGCAAAAACTTTTAATAGAACAGCCGAATTTAGCAGATCAGATTGCTCAAAAATTGTCGGAACGCCAGCAAGCTTTGAGAGATTTGGGATTGTTAGATGGCGACTCTCTGGAACAAACTCCTTTTCTTAAAATTCGCAAGCGAATTCAAGTTCTTTTTGGAATTTGATACGGGAAAGAAGTTCGGCTTCCGTTGCACTGTAAGGGATTTAACGGATTTAACGGATGAATGTTAAGGGAAGTGGTAATTGGGAATTGGTAATTGGGCAATTCTCCCACTCCCCCACTTTCCCACTCCCCCACTTTCTCACTCTCCCCCTTTCCCCCTCTCCCACTCTTCCCTCTCCTTGACTAACTAACTTTTAAATTTTAATTCATCCTGTGCTTCCCGCCGCAGTCTAGCGGCAATTCTAAACAGTTCTTGACCAGTGTGCAAGTGGCGATCGTCATAATTGAGGGTAAATAGCTGCAATTCTTCTATTCCGTCTCCTACTTGATTGATGCAGTAGTAGAGATGAGCCGCAACTCCGGCTACATTAGAGGGATTGGGCATCGATGTAAAAAAGTTATGAGCTTTTTTGAGAAACTCGCGACTGGTTTCGATATAAAGTTGAAACTTTTCTATCAGTTCGTCATCAAACGGATCTGCGGACAACTCGTCTATTTCCTTTTTAAGCGGCTTCAAGATGCTGTTGAGCATTTTATTGACAGGTTTGTATACTTTAATCAGCCACTCTTCCATTTGTTCGTCAGCGTCCCGTGCTGTTTGTGTTTGCTGGCGGCTGACGTTTGTTGCGACTGGTGATTGGTGTTGGCTTTGCTCGGAAAATTGGCGATCGTAAGATTGTCTGTGCTGGGCATCTCCTAATATTTCATAGGCTGCATTGAGGCGGACAATCTCTTCGTGATCGGCTTTGGAACTGTGGCTGTCTGGATGAAATACTTTGACTAAACGGCGGTATGCTTGTTTAATCTCGGCTTGTGTTGCGGTTGGGCTAATCTTTAGGGTTTTGTAGTGATTGGTAACGGAAGACACGCTGTTATTTCCTTGAAATCTGGATAATCTGCGAAAAAAAGCTTGACAAAAATATCATTATTTGCTATATTATTAGGTATTTATCTGATATAAATGCCAAAAAGTGTAAGTTGAAAACATCAGTTTTCAAATTATCATAAATCTATTTTAGAAAAAGATTGATGGTTTTGAAGTGGCAAGCCGATCGACATTGGGGACTCATCTAGCCCTCCTCCCAGCAATTGTTAGTTGCCTCCTTCCCGACAAGAGCGCTTACCGGTTGCTTCCCTAATATCAATTCCGGTTACACTCCTTATGATGGGGAGTAGGGAGTGGTCCGTGGGGAGTCGGGGAATATGGAATTATTGACCTTGACTTTATCATTTCCATGCAACCGGAAACGATATAATATCAAATCCCCCCTTCATCGTCCTGTATTCATCTCTCTGTTCTCGAACTCTGCGTTCTGGAGCCTACTCTGCGGTTTAATCATTCCAATGCAACCGGAATTCATATAACGCGCCGAAAGCGGTTCGTTCAAAAAAAAAGCCCTTGAGAAATTTGGCATCGATCGCGATCGATGCAGCTACAATATATGGCAATTCTTTAAGCTAAAAAGCCAAGCCAAGCAGGGCGTACAGTGTACGCCCTGCTGTCAGTTTCTGCGACCTGGGTCGGACCCTGAGCTAGTTGAGGGCCATCGCCAGATTGAGTTCTGGATCTTGGAACAAGGGAGTGCTCAGATAGCGTTCGCCGAAGCTAGGCTGAATCATCACAATCAATTTCCCTGCATTTTCCGGACGCTTGCCGACTTTCACAGCAGCGCATAGTGCCGCACCGCTGGAAATACCGGACAAAATTCCTTCTTCTCTTGCCAAGCGGCGGCCGTAGGCGATCGCGTCATCATCCGTAACAACTATAATTTCGTCGATCGAATCCACATTCAGCACCGGCGGCACAAAACCAGCACCGATACCTTGAATTTTGTGAGGTCCTGGCTTTCCGCCCGACAATACCTGACTGTTGGCCGGCTCAACGGCGATCGCCTTAAACTCGGGTTTCCGCGACTTAATCACCTCTGCGACACCCGTAATCGTACCGCCGGTGCCGACTCCCGAAATCAGGAAATCCACCTCGCCGTCTGTATCTTCCCAAATTTCCTCAGCCGTTGTCGAACGGTGAACCTGCGGGTTCGCTGGATTCCGAAACTGCTGCAACATATACGCATTGGGAGTTTTGTCCACAATCTCTTGAGCGCGGCGGATGCAGCCGCTCATGCCCTCAATTCCCGGAGTCAGTTCTAGTTGGGCCCCGTAAGCTCGCAGCATCGATCGGCGTTCCGTGCTCATCGTATCCGGCATCGTCAAAATCAACTGATAGCCCTTAGCCGCGGCCACCATTGCCAGAGCAATTCCGGTATTGCCAGAAGTCGGTTCTACTAAAACCGTTTTCCCTGGACTAATCAGCCCTTCGGCCTCGGCTTGATTGACCATATTGACACCGATGCGGTCTTTCACCGATGATGCCGGATTCATGCCTTCGAGTTTTACCACAATCCGAGCCACGCAGCCTTCAGCTTGGGGAATGCGGTTGAGTTGCACCAGAGGGGTCCGCCCTACCAATTCTGTGATGTCGCCAGCAATACGCATAATCTTTGTCAGTTTGTAATTAAGTAAATGTTAATTCCTAGTTGGGAATATTAACTAGATGTAATACATGATATCGAGCTGCCGTCTGCCATTGCGCTTTTCGCACAGATCCTGTAGCGTGTATTTTTGCAACACTGAGTTGGCAATCGATCGGGCTTCTTGCCAAACTTCCCAAATCACAGCACTTTCTACAGTTTGAGCGGGCGAGTCTTTTTCAGAGCGATCGAAATCTGAGCCTTCGAGACAGTTGATAATTTCTAGGAGTGTAATTTTCCAGGGTTCCCTCGCCAAGATATAACCTCCCTTAGCTCCTCGCTGGCTGCGAATCAGCCCGCAGCGTCTCATCGTAGCCAGCAACTGCTCTAAATATCGATCGGGAATATTTTGCTGAGCCGCTATCTGGCGAATTTGCAGAGGCTCGCCTTCATCGTAGCAATCGGCAAGCTCCAGCAAAGCTAAGATTGCGTATTCGCTTTTACAGGAGAGTTCTACCATAATTGCTTCAAATATCAGAATTATCAACTCCGAAGTCAGATGTTAAAAGTCTACTCAATATTGAGTTCCCAATTCTAAATCCTAACTTTACCTTTTATTATACCCCGGTTTTCCACTGAACTTAATCGACTTTCATCACAGAAGCGTGAGGACGATAGGCACTCTTGCTTCTGTGAAACCGAGTTGGTAGTTTCGACTCCCTACGCTTCCACGACGGCATTACCTCAAGAAACCGGGTTTCTGCGTCTATGACTGATAATTTTTAATTTTTAATAGATTCTGGGAGCCCAATTCGTCCCCCCACAAGAAAGCCCTGCGGCAGGCAGGGCTAAACGTCGGATCTAGAGTTGCTAGCAGAGAGGGTATGACCCGCCCTGCCTCCTCTAACCTGCTCTTAGAACGTGAAAGTAGTTCTCAGAGTACCAATAATGATGTCGTCGTTACTGCTATCTTGATCGGGATTCGTCACCCAAATCACGCCCGGAGTAACAGAAATGTTGTCCGAGAGCTGAAACTTGTAGAACCCTTCAACGTGCCACGACTGGTCATTTGTGAAGCCCCGCAAATCGCTCGGAACCTTAAGTTTATCCAAGTAAGGCTCGCGACCTACCACAAGGCCTAGCAAGTTGCCTTCTTTCCCTAAATCTGGCAAAGCCAATGTGACAGCGTAATTCCAGATTCTCGCATCGCCGATGCCGAGAATGCGAGCATTGGTTAAACCAGCCCAGCCCCCAATGATAAACCTCGGGCTCAGCCGCAACGAAGCTTGAGCGCCGTAAGAGTTGGTGACCACTTTGGGAGCCCGGAGCAAGGAGGTGCCATCCGACAACGTAATGCCCTCACTCAAATAGCCGAGAGTATTAGCCGTGCCGGTACCGGTGTAACCGCCAAGCTTATCTGGGCCGTTCCCTAAACCGTTGTCAAAGCCAAAGTTACCTCTACCAAAGTAACCGTGGTTGTAGCTGAAAGCAACTTGGAAGTTGCGGCCGGGGGTAAAAGTCAACTGACCCATCGCCGCGTAGTCGCCGTTCGTCAAGCCTGCACCCTTGCTAGGATTGGCTGCATTTGATGCCAAGTAGCCGAAGGACAGAGAAGTCGGGCCGAACACGCCGCCCAGCAAGCCCCTGCCACCGAAGGCATAGTCAAAGCCGATACCTGAGCCACCGCCCAAGCGATAAATCGGGTTCCGCTGTCCAAAGGTGCTCAATGCGCCGTTGCCGCCGTCAAAGTCTTCAAAGTAAGGGTTGACAGTCGGCAGAATGTCGTCCCAAACGACAGCGTTGGCTGCAAGGGTAACGTTCAGTCTCGAACCGACGGGGAACTTGTACAGCAAGGTGTCGAGGGAAACAACGTTGTCGGTTCTGCCGACTACGTTCCAAGTTTGAGTCCCTTCGCGGGTCAAGCCTAAGTTCAAGGGTTGACCGTTGCCTACCTGAAGCCTCGTCAGCAGCAAGTCTCTGCCGGTGAAGCTAGTGTTTAAATTCAGACGCACCCGCTGTTGGAAGACAGCTTCGTTGTTGTCGCTGCCGACTGTTCTGCGCTTTTTGCCCAGCAAGTTATTAATACCGCCACCCAAGTCACCACTAAAGTCGTCGGTGAGGGCAAAAATTGCTTCCCCAGTTAGCTTGGTAGTAGTTGAGAATTGGTTGGCTTCGAGTTCGGCTGTCCGAGCTTCCAGAGCATCGACGCGACCGCGCAGGGTTGCCAGTTCCGCTGCAAACTCTTCTTGGAGCCGTTGGAGGGCTGCCAAGTCCTCTCTCGTAGCTAAGTTGCCACTGCCTCCTCTAATTAGCTCGCTAACCTTGTCTAAGCAAGCATTTAAACCGGCTGCGAATTCGTAGCGGGTCATGGCCCGGTTGCCGCGGAAGGTGCCGTCGGGATACCCGGCAATACAGCCGTAGCGCTCAACTAGGGATTGCAGTGCTTGGAATGCCCAGTCTGTGGGCCGCACGTCGGAAAGTTGAGATACGGAGGTAACTTGACCTTGAGTTTCGCCGCTGGCCGCACCTTCGCTGCTGTACTGGTTGAGCTGTTCTAATGTGGCGGCTGGGTTTTGATTTTGTGGTGCGGCAGTTTGGGCTAAAGATTCAGCCGGTTTGGGCAAACTTTGTGCTGCCGACTCTGCCACTGCCGGGGCTGGAGTTTCTAATTGAGCTGCACCGATTTGCTCCACTCCAGCGGTAGCTGCCGGGGCTGGAGTTTCTAGTTGGGCTGCCGGGGCAGAATTTTCTACTGGTTTAGCGACTGTGGGCCCGGCGGCCGCTAAAGATTCACTTGTAGGTTGTGATGCCGCTTCGGGATTTGCCGCTGCTGGGGATGTGTTGGATCTGGCGATCGCACTTTCAGTTGCAGCCGTGCCCGAATCTGCAATCGCTGCCTGGGTTTGGTTGCCCGCGGAGGGTTGGGAAATTTCTTCGACTGGCTCGGAGGCTGCGGTTGTTTCGGAAACAGCAGCTAAAGCATTTAGTTTCGCTTCGGAGGTTTCAGCGGTTTCAGCTTTTGCGACAGCGGGATTGAGCGCCTCAGCAGCCTGCTGAGCGTCTGCTGCCATCGCCCTCGAAGAAACTACTAGGGTAGCTCCTAAGACTGCTGGGCTGATTAGTAAGTAACTCCACAAAAATTTCGACATATTCACTCTCATCCTCACACCGATTACAGAGAAACTTTTCTAGTCTTCTATGTGGTCAGTCGTTGCTCAACTAGCATACTCTAAAAAGAGACCTAAAATTCACTTTTTCTTTTGATTCTTTCTGGCTGACCGAGTGTATGTATCTGACTGGCCGCTGCACAGAGCCTGTTTTCTAACCTGTACTCAACCGCCTCAAAAACCTACCACACTTGGGCTGTCTATTGATTTGACGGATGACACAAGTCGGGCGCCCGATCGCCTTATTTACTTTTTACCACAGCACGCCCGACTCGTCTAGGCTGATTCGACTTTAACATCCAAGTTGTGTCCTAGGACGCTAAAGACTTGGCGATGATCGAACAATTCTAACAAATCAGCGTTGATTTTGTTGTGAGCTGCTTCTTGCCACAAAATTTTCATCGCTGCATCTGTTCGCAAAGCTCGTTTGTAGGGTCGATCGCCTGCTGTCAGGGCGTCGTAAATATCGGCGATCGTCATCAATTGCGCTTGAATTGGAATTTCTGACTTTTTTAAACCTCGCGGATAGCCTGTGCCGTCTAGTTTTTCATGATGTCCGTAGGCAATTTCTGGAACATTTTTTAAATCCTTTGTCCAATTAATTTGCTTGAGGAAGTCATAAGTGTGACTTACATGAGATTCTATCTCCGCTCGTTCTTCCGGCGTCAGGTTGCCCCTCGACACCATCAATTGCACGATCTCGTCTGGGGTCAGCAGGGGTTTCTTGGCGCCGTCTATATCTCTGTAAGTTTGTTGAGAAATTTCTCGCAGTTGAGCTAGGGGTTCTGCTGCCAAAACGTGAGGCTCGTTTGCCTCTAGCAGAACTTCCCAGTATTCGGCTAATCTGGTTTTCGCCTCTGCTAGCTTTGTGTCTAGCTGTTCGATTTCCTGGCATTGAGCGCACTCTGGCTCCTGGCTCGGGTGTTTTCGGTAGGCTGAATGCTCCAGCAAGTATTTATATTTAGACTGGACGCATTCCATTTCCATAGTCCGCTGAGCTAAGCCAAAGCGGTGGCGAATGATTTCTAGCTGTGCGGGGTAGAGCTTTTTCTGCTTCGTCAAAACTGCTTCGGACACTCCGATTTTGCCAAAATCGTGCAGCAGGGCGGCGTAGCGAATTTCTTGAATTTGGCGGTTGTTAAAGTAAATTGAGCGCAGTCGTCCGCTGCTGACTGTGTTTACTTCTTCTGACAGGCGTACTGTGAGGGCTGCTACTCGTTCTGAATGGCCGTAGGTACAGGGGTCTCTGGCTTCTATGACTTGCACCGAGGCTTTAACGAAGCCCTCGAACAAATGTTCTATGCTTTCTTGGAGTTGATTGCGCTCGATCGAGATTGCTGCTTGAGAAGCGAGCGAGCGAACTATCCTTTCTTCCCAATCCGAATACTGCTGCGTCGATTCCCAGGCATTGTCTGCTGTCAGCACCGTATCTGCCTTTGTTTTGCGGTTGATCAGTTGCAGTACGCCGATTGTGTCGCCCTGTCGGTTTTGCATCGGCAGTACCATTACCGAGCAAGTGCGGTAATTAATATCCCTGTCAAAACTGGTATCTAGCTGGTAGGGTACGCCGGAGGGTAAGTCGTAGGCATCAGACAGGTTCAAACTTTGACCTGTAATTGCCACGTATCCCGCCAAGCTTTTGTCTGTCAGCGGCAGGGAAAACTCCTTGAACGACAGTCTGGGTTTAGAACCGTTTTGGGCTACCTTGAACAACAGCTTAGATGTTTCCTGGCTGTGATCTACTAAGTAAACGCTGCCAGCATCGCTGTAGGTAATTTCCCTACTTTTGGATAAAATTAAGTTTAACAACTCGCCCAAATCTTGGGCGCTCGACAGAGCCGCGCCAATATCTAAAAGCTTTTCTATCAGATCGGTTTTTTCTACAGCAGACTCGTTCTTGAACTCTGGCTTTTCAAATACGATCATGGTCGGATGATGGGGAATAGCCTTTTATACATTGGACTTTTGGCATCTCGACTTTTTTACACCTGATGCTAACCCCGAGTCGATTTTTTATTTGCGAGCTTTCCGCGAGCGGGGACTGTCTCTAGATACAGTGGCTCTTGTTGGACCAACAGGAACTCTTTTAATCTAGCGTAGAAATCTCTTGGGCCGCAGGTCAAGTCTTTCTCAGTTAAGCCTCCGGCATCGTGAGTTGTCAAGTTAAGTGTAACTTTGTTGTGGGAGTTTTCTATGTCTGGGTGATGTCCTGCGGCTTCTGAGGGGGCGACCAACTTATTCACAAAGGCGATCGCTAAGGGTAAAATCTTTAAATAACCTGTACAGCGCAGTTGCTTGCCTTCAACCGTCGGGTCTGACAATTGACTGGCTCGCTCTTGAATTTCAGTAGGGTTAAGTAGGTCAGCCATAATTTTTTTTATTACCCATGGCAGATTAACTGAATCCGTAGAGAATATTAATTTTTGTAAATTCCGTTCATCATCCGGTAGTAATAGGTATGAGTACATAAGCTACCGTTTAAAACTAGCGTTGAAGCATCAGGCTTCTTACAGAAGTTTTGTAGTAAACGTAACGGAATAGTCACCCGAAAGACAATGTGTTTAATAGCGCTTTCCCTATTTTGTTGAAAGCTTTGAGACATAACTCCCCATCGATCGACCTTACGGCAAGACCCGATGGGCGACTATACACTGTAAATTTGGGACAAGTCCTAGATTTACCGGGTTAAATCGATCTGCCACCTCTAGAAGACCTGACACATAACTATCCGCTCTCACCACTAGTGTTGAAGCTCAAGTTTTAATACTCAAGATTTAACACTATTTGAGGTGAGAGCGGTCTAGCGGGTCTTCAGATTAGAACCTGACTGCCGGGAGAATCCCTAGCTCAGCCTGGTTCCCCGTGGAAGCCGTTTCCAGTTGGAGACGACGGCTGACTGCTAGTGAGCGGCCCCGGCGCACAGCCGGTAGTTTCCAATCTGATGACCCATGCGTTTACTACTTTCTATCATGGGCATCACCTCCAGGTTTAGCTAAATGGCTTCATATTTGAACGCACATCACCTAAATACAAGATTTAAGGTGATGATTTGTGCGCTAGCCATTGCCAGCGTTACCGAAAGAACTTGCGTTCTGAGTATCATTCGAGTAGTCACAATTATCAGAATAACACAAGGAATTAGAAATGGGGGATGCAAATTGACATTTTTGCAAGCTCGGGGGTAATTACTTGCAGCTGCCAGGTCTTCGATCGATCTCTACAGCAATTGGACGATCGAGATTTTGAGGGTTAACTGCAAATTTTTGATTGAGATGCGATCGCTGTGGGGCGGTCGGGTGTAAAGTCGGTGTGAACTACCCAGCGCTGACATAAAGGTACAGCGTGAGCTTCTGACTTCAACGGGGATTGCGTTAACTTAGACTTACGTCCCAGTTTCGGACTCACATCCCCTCCATCAGCAGCAGTCTTGGTTCCCAAGACCGATAGCATTCTGATTCCTTCTGCTCTGATATTGGTTGCAGCGTTGCCGTCTCTATCGTGATAAGTACCACAACTAGGGCAAGTCCATGCCCTAACATCTAATGGCATTTCATTCACCTGATAGTGACAATTTGAACAGAGCTTCGAGCTAGGGAACCATCGGTCAATCTCTACCAACACTTTGCCTTCGCGGTCTAGTTTGTAATGCAAGAAATTGACAAACATTCCCCAACCTACATCATCCATTGCTTTAGCTAGTGTGTGGTTGCGAACCATGCCCTTAACGTAAAGGTTTTGGCTCTCCTGAGTTTATGGTGTAAAATAGATTAACCAATACAATTAGGGCTTGCTGAATAAGCGATCGCTTTCCCAATAACAGGAGCGATCGATATATTCAAGCTCGATTTAAGATAATTTTTTCCTGTGTTAATTCCCTCCAAGTATAATTGGACGTTATCTCCAATCCAAAAACAGGTGTTGTTTTGCCCGAACGACATAAAAACACAAAAAAAAACCGGCGCCACCAGGTAGAAAGGTTGATTACTAAAAAAGTAATAGCAATAACTGTTTGTGAAGTATTATCAAGTTTTGCCATCACTCTATTCAGACCGAATCTTCGTTTACCCTGTCCAAATTTGCCCTCAATTGCATTTCTAATTCTTTCATCTTCTCAGGCTTGCTTCTTGTTTGATTTACTGACAGTTGCTGGGGGTCTTCCTAAAGGCGATCCACTGATTCTAATTCCTTTTTCTTTGCACCAAGCTCGGTTTTCTCTTGTACGATAAATCCGAGCCGCATGAACTGACTCTGGATAATATCCTGTAAATCTCTAATAAGCTTCTACTTGTGCTTTTAAGTCCCCTGATTCGTTAAAGTTATCCCAGCTCATTCGGTCTAAAAATACATATACTTCAAAACAACTGGCTGATAGTTTGGCTCCAAACTCTACGCTTTTCCCTGCTTTTCCTATGACTATAGGACGAATATGGGGTTGACTTAAACTTACTATTCTATCCTCAATACTCTATTTATCGTTGTCAAATAACCACTGTGGTTGGCGAGCGACTTCTGTGAGGACTAGCAAAGTTTTATATTGCTTTTTATTCAGACCTTCTAGGGTCGCACCTAAATCGATTAGCTGTTCAATATGAACTAGGTTTCTTTTGATGTACTGAAGTTCTTTTTTAATTGCCTGTCTTCTTTTGTTTCGGGTGGATCCTCTTTGTTTGGCTACTGCTAAGTAATCTTTTCGGGCGAGATTACGGTAGGTTCTTGGTTTTTTAGTGGTTTTTTCTTTAATTTGTTTATACAGAATGTCTAGGATTTTTTCTGTATGAACTCTGGCTCTGTTTAATAGTCCTAAGTCGGTCGGATAACTAATGTCGGCTGGGACGCAGGTTGCATCTACGATCAACTTACCGCGATTGGGTGACTCATTTTTGGCGTCCGAATCCTTTTTTTTTTTCGGGTTTGACGCTTAGTGATGGAGCGGATTTTTTCAACCATTCGTTCGTTGACTTTATTAATTAGGTTCGGACTAATTCTTTGGCGAAAATGAACTAATAGAGATGGGTCAAAGGGTAGCTCATTACTATAGCTTGATTGACCAATAAAGTATTGTAGATAGGGGTTTTCACGTATCTGTTCTACTGTTTCCCTATCGCTAATTCC
>NZ_JAUBVJ010000072.1:0-42753 GCF_036702785.1 Microcoleus sp. AR_TQ3_B6
GATGAAAATCCATGAGCTTAGCCTCTAGCATAAAGTTCATATATTATACAGTTTACACCGCCAACCCAGAAGACCCTATTTAAATCGAAAAAAAGTTACTATAAAATTTACAGAAAAGCGAAGATAACCAGACAAAAAGCTGAAAAAGTAAATCCGAAAAAAGATGAATAAAAAGTCAAAAAAAGAAATAAAAAATCCACCAAATTCTCGAAGATAAGAGAGAGGAAATAGAGTCGGGACAGCTTGTAGTCTATGCAATAGACTCATGCCATTTAATGGGAGGAGACATCTCCTGGTGAAACATGGGTAAAGTCAAAAGAACGCGTGGAAATACCAATTAATAATTATCAAGATAGACAAACTTATTATGGTGCATTAAATTTGTTAGAGCCAGATTTAATACTCGAAAAATATTCAACAGGAAATGGAGAAAATACTGTCAAATTTGTCGAAAATTTACAAAAAAAAATGTCGGGAAAAGATTGTTAATATTTTGGGATGGAGTCAGGCATCATACCGGAGAGAATATGCAGAAATTTTTAGAAAAAAAAATGAAGGACTAGCCCCTTCGGAATGGAAAATTACTTGTGAACTTTTTGCCCCTTATGCACCCGAAGAAAATCCAGTTGAGGCAATTTGGTTTCAATTAAAAAGTTTGCTCAGGAGACTTTATTATCTCAAAAAAAAATTAATATTATTAATCTTTTATTTCTATTGTTTGCTAAATATAATCTTTTCAATTTTCCTAAGTTAAAAAGATTTGATGCCTTTTCATAATTCATATAGGATTGCTATATCTTTAAAGAAGATTTACAAAAGTTAGTTAATGAAATCTAATTGAGATCATAATTGCCCATTACCCTCCTTATACATCTAAATATATCCCAGCGAACATGGACTCTTTCCTCATGTTACTAGAGCTTGTCAAGGAGTAATTTTTATCAATATATAATTGTCAAGTATCTGGTACAAAAAAATTATTAAAACCGGGTTATATGTAGTTGGAAATGTGCTTGACAAAGT
This sequence comes from Microcoleus sp. AR_TQ3_B6, assembly GCF_036702785.1. Taxonomy (NCBI): domain Bacteria; kingdom Bacillati; phylum Cyanobacteriota; class Cyanophyceae; order Oscillatoriales; family Microcoleaceae; genus Microcoleus; species Microcoleus sp. AR_TQ3_B6. The sequence goes on from NZ_JAUBVJ010000072.1 coordinate 1,024, forward strand.
CTATAAAATTGGTCGAAAGGGAGCTGATAACTTGAAAAAAACTATGCAAATTACTGTTGATGAATACTTGCCAAAATGGAACTATAGAGCCGTACCTCAAACTTAGTAATTCATCAAGTTATTAATTTTTCAGTCCTAAGTCTTTTTTTGCGAGTAAAACCTATTTTCTTCAAGGCTCGTGAGTTGGTGGGTGAGCTAATTTCCCCATCCCAAAGTTTTGCCATCTCCACCGCTCGTTTGATCCCCATGAATTTTGGCTTGCCTGACGAAATAGTTCCCAGTCAGTGATTTTATAACCATTACCCGGAGGCTGATTGGGTAAAGCTAGAAAGCCTCATGTTTGGTCTTGTCGCTTTAGCCATAGGGCGATCGTGTTGCGACTAATGTTGAACAGTTGACTGGCTTCAATAATTTTGAACCCATCAAGCTTGATAGCTTGAATGACTTTCACGCGTCGTAGCTGTAGGGTTGAGGCATAAGTGGTGCGTTAGCGAAGCCCTCGAACAGGATCGCAGAGCGACAAAAAAGACTATTCTCAGTTTACGCTCTAACCGCCTTGGCGGTTGCTATACATTAAAGAATCAAGAGTGCGTTTACGCCCGGGAGTGTCAACAAACAATACTGTCTGGATTCTCGGTCGGCCTTCCCGGCTGGTTTCCGTCCAGCTAACCGTCAGTCGATTTTAAATTTTAGACTTTGGCGTGAGACGTTCGGCGAGGGCGAGCGACGTTCAGCGAGTGGGCAGTCGAGTCGCGAGCGCCGTCGAAGGATTTTAGATTTTAGATTTACTCCACAGATGAATCTGGAACCTTGAACAAGAGTCTAAAATTTTTGCTTCTCCACCACGAGTGTCGGAAACTTGTATCCGTTTTTGAGCGGGGTCAAGCTGTGAACCCAGCATCGTTTGACACCCGGGGACACCGAGTACCCGGGGCTGCAGGCAAAAAGCTAAATTTTCGTCGCGCATGAATCGGCGGACGAATTGAATCACTCAAAATTCCCCTATTTTCTGAAATTAAAAATTTTTCGATTTTTGGCCCTGATGGCCAACTCCGATCGACCTTCTGTCTCAAGAGTGATTCAGAAATATTCGTTGTCGAACTGTTGTGCTTTTCTCACCAATCTTCCATGGCTCTATATTGGGTAATGATTTATCGGAATTATAGCAAGTTGCCGTACTCACCACGAGTTTAAATTTCTGGTATTATAGAGTCTAAGACTATTGTTGGCAGAGTATCTAAATCTGTGTTAAAAAAGCCTGGCTCATACCATTTTAGATGTGAGATTTTAGATTGGGAAAGACTGATTATGTAATGGTTTGAAACTGGTCTACAGTTGCAGAGTTTATTGAAACTGGTATAAGTTTAAGTTATTTCTCAAAAAACTCAGTATGAATCAAGTAAAAAAAACTACAACTAAGAAGCTGAATCGATCGCCAGTGAAAATGTCCGATCGCACTTGGGAACTCGATAAGCTCCCGTCGAGCGAGCTGTGCTTAGAAATGGATGATGGCCGAGCATTGAGGGAATTTAGTTCGGACGCTCGCCCGCCGGGAACCCCAGCAGCGATAGGCCGGACTGCCGAAAAAAGGCGCCTCCGGCTTGATGCCAAGAGCTCTGGGGCCCGATCGGCTGTGGTTTCTACTGCCTTTCTCAAGTGGCTGCTAGAGCGTTTGACTCGATCGAAAGGTTGGCTGGCCGCTTTCACCCTGGCAGCAGTTTGGGGGTGGTGGAACAGTCAGTTACTGTTTTCCACAGGGCTGGGGATAGCAGCGATGATGCTGGCTTACCGAGGGCAGTCCTGGGACTGGCAATTGCTGCGATCGCTCGTCGAGCAATTTTGGGAGGGCCCGAACCGCCGATTCGTTTTAGCGGTGGGCACCGGCGGCATTGCTACCTTGGGTGCTTACATGAGTTTGGCGATTTGGGCGGACTCCGAAAGCCACTGGATGGCTTTGAGCCTGATTTTGCAGAACTTTGGCACGATCGCGATTGCAGGGCTGTTGCTGCAGCAAGCGTTGAGTCTGGCGGCCTCAAAAGATGAAGTGGCCCTCGATCGCATCCTGGCAGATTTGACCGATCCTGACCCCGTGAAGCGTTTGATTGCAGTGCGGCAAATGACCGATTTGGTGAATAAGGGTGGGTTTGGCGCTGTGAGTTCCGTCAAAAGTTCGATAGCCCGTTCCCGAGCTGCCGAGTGCTTTCGCCTGATGCTGAGTCGGGAACCCGAAGCTTTAGTCCGCAATGCCCTGATCGAAGGTTTGCAGACTTGGGACGCTACTTATGACGGAGCTCTAAAATCCAAACATCAAGTCATCGACTACTAGCTGACCGTCAAAAGCGTAAAAAGTAATGCGATGAATATTCGGAGCTTTTACGCGCAGGGGAGCGCTAGGAGGGATCGGAGAATTAGACCCGGCCAGATTGGGGCCCGGCATTTCATCCTGAACAATTGAGTTGCCGTCGATGTCCCAAGCAGATAAAACAGTTCGCCGCGAACTTGTGACAAGTCCTGATACCCAGCAAACTGGAGACTTAAAAGTTATTTCTATCTGTCCGCTTTTGGGGGCTCCCATTAACACTGTTGCCCCAGAACCCGTGAAAAATGCTGGGTTTGAAGGTTGGATGGCGACGGCATTGCTAAAAGTCAGCCCCCAATGTGCAAACTGGTGTTCTACTACTTCAAAGCATTTTAACTCTTCTAAAGCTAGGCGGACGATCGCCGGTGCCGTAGCACGCGATCGCATCTCTGACCCGGCGCCTGAGCGTTCTGGAGTGGCGACAAAAGACTTTTTGCCGTTTAAATCCATGCTCGGACAGGCTGAATCAAATTCTGCAAACCCATCAGATTGAAGACTTTTCGCATCAACCATAAAACCCTCGCGATCCCGTTTCCTGAGCAGTTGCATTTTTAGTAGACCTCCCTGAGATTACTTGTTTCTTGTGTTTTGGAAGTGATTACGGCGAGGCCCGTGATTACCAAACCTGCAACGTCGGCATCGACACCCGCTCGCTCGCCCGCCCTCCAACAAAGACTTTCGAGCTCAAAAGCCACTGCTCCGCAAAATATCGTGATTAATTATTCGTGATGGGCGAGCGTCGGCAAACCTGCCGCCTGACTGCAAGCGAATTCTAATACTCCTGCTTTCCGAGCGCCTGCTTTCCGGGTTGGCGAACAGACTCTAGTGTGTTGAGGGGTCTTACCCATCATCTTGATATTATCTCTCATCGGCAGTAGTTTGCAAGGGTGAGAATAACTACACAGCCGAATTGCCCAAATCCCAAAACTTACTTGCTGTGTGTCGTTTCACGCTTCACCTGTACTAAAATAGATTTAACTATCAGCCGGAGAGTCCAAGGCGTGTATTTAGAGGGGAGTTAAAGGAGGCGCCTGGGGGGCCTCCGTACCCCGAATCCACGCCTCTGGATCTCTCGGCGTGGCTGTCCCAGGTACCGATCGGGGCAATTATATTTCGGGAGCATCCTGATTTTCAATGTACTTTCTGGCACGTTGAAACAGTAATGAAAAAAGTGGCGGTGTTTCTAAGTCACTGAAAAAAGCCCTTGCTTCGAGGGAAAAAGAAGCCTCGTGTCTAACGGTACGAGTTGACCGTCAGGTTTGTTGACATCAATACTCAATCTTTACAAAAACGCCACCAGCTTGGGAAGTTTTTTCAACAGAGACCGGGCGGACAAAAATCTAAAATATAACAGTGATTGAGGTTTATTTATGCTTGTACCCCTCGGCTTCGGTCAGCGATCGACAGTTACTTCTCTCGGCAGAATGGTTTACTACACTGCTGAAAAAATGCCTGGGACCGGGTTGCCGAACTCAACTTCAGAAAATAAACCTAATTTGGTATTTTTTCACGGTTTTGGGGGCGGATCCAGTGCCTACGAATGGTCGAAAGTTTATCCGGCTTTTGCGGCCGAATATCGAATTTTAGCACCTGATTTAATCGGTTGGGGACGATCGGAACATCCGCCGAGAAATTATTTAGTTGAAGATTATATCACAACTTTGATCGAATTTATAGAAAAAACTTGCGGCAGTCCGACAGATGTGATTGCTTCTTCGCTGACGGGGGCGATCGCGATTCGAGCTGCGATCGCGCGGCCGGATCTTTTCAAATCCCTAATTTTAACAATACCCAGCGGTTTGTCGGACTTCGGACAAGATTACGGCCGCAGTTTCTTCGCTCAGTTAGTTGGCACGCCGATTTTAGACCGCTTGCTCTACAGTACCGGAATCGCCACAGAAGGCGGTATCCGTAGCTTCTTAGAACAGCGCCAATTTGCCGATTCCCGTCGCGTTTACCAAGAAATTGTAGATGCTTACCTCGCATCTGCTTTGGAACCAAATGCAGAATATGCCGCCCTGTCTTTTGTGCGGGGAGATTTGTGCTTTGATTTGTCGCTGTACATCACTCAGCTAACAACGCCAACAGCGATTATTTGGGGAGAAAAATCGCAGTTTACCGGTCCCGAAATCGGCCAGAGGTTGGCCAACCTCAACCCCGAAGCAATCAAAGTTTTTCAACCTCTGGAAAATGTAGGTTTGACTCCGCAGTTAGAAATTCCCGCTGTGACTATTGGCTTAATTCGGCAATATTTAAAGTTGCTTTCGGAAGGGTAAATTACCCGCCTCCCTAGTGATATCATTCATGTCAACAGCTCGCGCCGTCGCACAACCGCACCCTTCCGCAACCGTCATTTGGAGCCTTTCCTTAATGTCGCCGTCAAACAGCGACAGTTTCTCAATCTATTCTAAAAGTTTGCCGTGCGGCCGCGACTTGCGCCTTTGGCAATAAATCGCTGTCAGCAAGTCTTCTAGCCCTACTTTTGTTAAGGCATCTGCAATCAATCCCGTCAGACTCAACACGGCGATGCCCCCTAGGATTCCCGCAGGACCTCCCAGAAACGCTAAAGCTGCTGTAATAGCAGCCGCTCCTGTCAAACCTGTCGCAGCCATCGCCACCACCAGAATGACACCCGATAAACCCTGCAGCAGCTACTTTCTTGACGACTTCATCAATTTTACCAACCTTCGCTGTTGCTTTCTTTCCTTTATCAACCAGTTGCCAGCACGAAAAACCTGCTAGCGCAACAAGTTATTTATTCTAGATTCTTTAGTCCATTTCCCCATCTAGACCCCTATGACTCCACAACTTCATCAGGATACGTGGCTATCCTGATGAAGTTGTCGCTGTCCCGTGAGGTAGATGGGGATATACGGTTATCCTGTGTCTTTCCCCCCACATAGCCATGGGATTATCGATGTAGTGTTACAGTTTTGATTAACGGGCTTCCCACCAGTGGCTTAGAAAAGACAATCGTGGAAGCCATTAGACCATCCCATAAAATTTTAGCGGGCTGTGCTACCGTATTAATTGGCGGTTAATCCTAGCCCTAAAAATTTCAACAGGACTTACTAGCAACCCTGAAATAGGGTGTAAGCGTAAATCTCGGGTTCCAAAGCGACGAGTTTTCAGAGAAACCGGGTTGGTAAGCGCAAGTCCCGCATCGAATCTCAAATCAGAAATTAACAATCTGCAATTACTGGTAGTGCCGGGAGCAGTTAGGTGATGAGCGAACGAGTACCAGCCCAAAAGAAAACCTCGGTGACGCCACCTGTGGCGAATCAAGCTTGTTCGCCCCTACTTCACCAAAGCCCGTTGACTTCGGAGCAATCTGAATCTGTTGGCAGCAATTCAAACATATCGCAGGAATTAGGAGGGATTCAACCAAAAACAATCCGTCGCAGCTTGAATTGGCAAAACATTACTGTAGAAGCGCCTTCTCGGGGTAATGGGATGTCTTTGCCTGGCGGCATTCAACGCCAACAGGAACAAGAGGAAACGCCAGCAATCGAACATCAAGTTTCAGCAAAAAAAGCAGAAACAAGTAAAGGAGAATTAAGTAATTTAACGAAAGCGACTGAGGGGCCGCTCCAACCAAAAATCGATCGCAGTAGGTTAAATTGGGGCAATATTTCTGTAGAAGCGCCCATTCGCAGCGGTGAAGCTTCCCCCCAACCGATTCAACGCCAACAGGAGGAACAACAAGAAACGCCAGCCATTCAAGCTCAGATGGCAGCAGATTCAGCAGAAAAAACAGCAGGGGAATCAAGCAATTCAACGATAACCAGCGACGGGGAAGCACTACAGCCAAAAATCGCCAGAGCTCCGTTTAATGGGCGAAATATTCCTATAGAAGCGCCTCAAAGTTCAGCAAATTCTAGCACTCATCCAGAAGGAATTCAGCGTCAAGAAACCTCTGATGTGAAGAAACAAGAAGAATCAACAGAATCTCTCCAGATGCAGCCACAGGGGGCAATTCAGGCTCATAGTAGTGAAGGCGAACCACAAGAAAAAGAAGAGCAAAACAACGAATTGGTTCAAACCAAACTAACAGTTGGCGCACCCGGGGATAAATACGAACAAGAAGCTGACAGCATGGCGGCGAAAGTCATGACGATGCCAGACTCAGCCCTACAGCAGCCAATTCAACGTCAAACCGGGGAAGATACAGAAGCAGTCCAAATGCAACCAGAGGTAAATTCCATTACTCCACTGGTGCAGCGCTCGTCAGGGGAGGAAGAAGAAGTCCAGATAAAGTCGGGGGCGAAACGAGTATCTGATGGGAGTTCTCAGGCTTCTGGCAGCGTAGAAAACCGGCTCGCGGGTTCTAAGGGTGGGGGTAGTGCTTTACCCGATGATGTACGTAGTTTCATGGAGCCGCGCTTTGGTGCTGAATTTAGTGGCGTGCGAGTGCATACCGACTCGAATGCGGTGCAGATGAATAAGGAGTTGGGGGCGCAGGCGTTTGCTCATGGTAGCGATATTTACTATGGGGCGGGGAAGTCTCCGGGTAAGGATGAGTTGACAGCGCATGAGTTGACCCATACCGTACAGCAGGGGGGTGCGGTTCAGCGTAAGCTTGACGGTAGTTCTGCTGTTTCTACAGATCAACAACAAAGCCCCTTTCAGTTTGAAACAGACTCATCAAATGTCGAGGCTGTTGCTAGGCAAATTGTTGAGAGTTTGAGCGCAGATCCTGAAGATCGAGCGGGAGGGGTCATGGGGATGCTAGCAGGTCTAGCTCCATCCAATCGTCAAGTAGTTGTTGCACAGGTTCAAACGCAACTTTCACCACAGCAGCAGCAAACGTTCAGCAGAATTCTGGGAAGATTAGGATCAGATCGCGATGTAGCATCAGCTTCCGAGCAAGAGATCCCCTCTGGTCAAACAGGAACGGCTCCAGACCATGAAAGCCAGCCTGAAAATGAAGCAGAAACAAGCCAAGCAACTCAAGTTACCGATACAAACAAACATTCAGGAAAATCAACTTCCACAGTAACAGGGGAGCAATCTCCCTCTTCTACATCCGAAACCTCTGAAGTTGGAACCGAGAAGGATAGAAACAAGACAAAATCCCCATTGGCAAAGGCATCAGCACCAACCCAAACAACTGATAGAAAGTCTGACAAAACCCCTAATTCTCCAACTAACAGCCATCAGAAAGGTCAATCGACCCACTCACAGACCCCTCATCCGAAACAGGGAAATTCCTCACCTCAAGCCAAATCAAGTGGAGTTTCTGGGTCTGCATCGATGCAGTCCGATCGCCAGTCAGGATCGCCCACATCTCCTGGTAAGGAAGGAAATTCTGGAGAACGAATAGCTGCAAATTCCCGCTCGCAATCTCCTGAATTACCAACAACGTCAGCGCGATCGCAAAGTACCCAAGCTTTACTCGAACAGGTTGCTACAGCAGCCAATGGTGCGCGACAGCGATTTACCGATCGCATTACTCAAGGTACTGAAGCGATCGCTGCTAGCATCCAACAGCAGCAAGCAGCGCTGATCGCAGCCGGAGAACAGCAAACAGGTGCAATTCAGGCTCTTTTTGCCAATGCCCGCGCTCAAGTTGGAGAGATTGTTACCAGTGCTCAGGCTCAGCTTCAAACCGACGCTACTTCACACTTGGCAACCTTACAACAGGGTCATGCTGCGACCCAGGAGCAAGTAGCAACAACCTTCTCCTCTGGACAGGAACGTGCCCAGACCCTTGGGAATACCTATGCGGAACGCTCGTTGCAAACTGCTGATGAGTCTGCTCAACAGGTGCAAACTCGGATTCAAGGAATGGCACAGGAATCACGAGCGATTGGTCAACAGAAGGCAGAGGTAGGTGGGAGTACTCCAGAAATTGCCCAGGCAAAGGCTAGAGCGGCTAATGAGATTGCCTTAGATACTGCAACCAAAATTACGAGTGGTGTGTCTGATGCGATGAGGGATTTGCGAGGAACCGGACCTGAGACTGCTCGTGGTTTCAGGGAGCAAGGTCAGGAAGCTGCGCGTCAAGTGGGTGCTGGTCAGGCTCAGGTTGTGAACCAATTGAATACGTCTAACCAACAGACAGCTAGTGGGATTCAACAGGCTGTTACCCAAGGCAGTCAAGCACTCGGAAATCTCGGCACCCAGTTGACTGCTCAATTGGCATCTTTAGAGCAAACCATTCAGAATCAGTTACAGACTCAGATCGGACAGAAGAGCCAGGAGATCGCCACTGCGGGACAACAGGCAATTACAACCTTTCAGCAACAAGGACAACAGGCGATCGCCTCTGGTAATGAGCATCTAACTCAGTTCAATCAGCAGCTTGCTGGTATGGATATTGACCCTTCGCTTGCCGCCGAAGTCACTGGAGAAATTGTCGGTCAAGTGAATGGGGCTTATGACAATCTCATCGCAACCACCGATGGAGCCTTCCAACAGGCAGATGGTGCCCTTACTCAAGCTGGAACAGAGGTGATTAACGCAATTAACGCCATCTCTACCAATGCCTCTGGACAAATTCAAACCTTCTTGGGACAGGCACGAGGGCAGGTGACTGAGCAAGTTGGGACTATCTCTGGTCAGCTTGGCACCACCGTTACCCAAGCGAATGCTGCGGGTAGTGGTATGGTCAGCCAAGTAGCCACAAATCTGGAAGGACAACTGAGTCAAGTTGATAGCGGTTTTGGACAAGGCTTAGAACAATATCGGGGTGGTCTGAATGAACAGGTTACGTCTGCAACTGAGCAGGCCCAGGAACCGCGACAGAGCGTACCGGGTCGAATTGATGAGGCACAACGTAGAGCGGAGGAAAGAGCAAAAAACAACTGGTTTGTGAATCAGTGGAACGACCTTGTGGAAATGGTCAGTAGTCCAGGTTTCTGGGCAGGTTTAATTACTGGCCTCATTTTGGGAGCAATTGTCGTTGCACTAGTTATCGGAGGAGTATTAACAGGTGGTGTGGCTATTGTAGCTGTGGCAGCTCTCGTTGGAGCAATAGCAGCAGGAGTTGGCACAGCTGTTGGTAATCATGCTGAAGGAAGACCCTGGCATGAAGGGATCGTCTCGAACATGATTTTTGGGGCGTTCGGTGGTGCTGTTGGTGCTGCTGCCCTACTATTTCTGGGAGGGGTTGCTGCTGGTGCAGGTCTAAGTGCTGGTGCAACCCTTGCACTACTGACGGCTGGCGCTTCAGTTACAGCGGGTATTGTCACAATCATAGATAACGTTGCCCACAAGCGGGAGTGGGATAAGGGATTACTTGCTAACATGGCTTTTGCCGGAATCCTCACCTGGATTGGCGGCAAAATTGAGGGTTTTGTTAAAGGTCGTACACCTGGGGGTGGCAATCGCCCACCTGTCGAGGAGCCACCCGGAACTGAACCGCCTACCCGCCCACGAAGAGAACCTAGCAGTGGAGGAGAGGAACCTCCTCAAGGTTGCTTTGTCGCAGGAACAAAAGTCTTTACTCCTCAAGGTGAAAGGAATATTGAATCGCTGATTGTGGGGGACAAGGTTTGCGCTTTAGACACCTCATCTAAACAAGAGCGAGTTCAACTGGTTGAATGTGCCTTTATTCGTAGCGTACCTACTGTTCTGGATATTCAGATTGGTGAAACAACCATTACCTGTAGTCCAGAACATCCATTTTGGGTGCCTCAGCAAGGCTGGCTCAAAGCAAAAGAATTGCAGGTTGGCTCAACCTTGTTCTCACTGCACCAAGGCGATGTAACAGTAGAGCATATTCAGATACGCACAGGTACATTCACTGTTTACAACATTGAAGTCAATGGTTTGCACAACTACTGCGTCTCCCCCCTTGGCATTCTTGTACATAACAAAGCAATGCGCTGGAATCTACAAGATCGTGCGGTTGCTCTCAGAGGAAGGGTAAACGAATTAATTGAGCAAGCACGTAACCTACCTGACGATGCGCCAGGCAAAGCAGACTTATTGCGTCAGGCACAAGAACTTGAACCAGGAGCCAGTAGATTATCACGCCTTGCAGAAGATTCAAAATCTCCAGAAGCTTTAGAACCTTCACGCGATGCCATTGAATCCATGGAAGAGAGTGTGACTCTGTTGGAAGAAGGCGTTGATACTGCCAGTTTACCTTCACGCGCCCGATCACTCCCTCGTAAAGTACATCAGCTCAGGGAACTTGCAGGCAAGGAGTTACCAAAGAATTTACCTGAAAAGCATGAAATACTTAACAGACTCCAACCAGGAGAAGAATTAGAATCGCAGGCAAAAGCTTTGAAAGATTTGGCGGAAGAGCAACCTGACTCTGTAGGAAGTCTTGAATCCGAGATTCTTGAAACCGAGGCTGAATTAAGCAGTATTGAACAGAGGATTCGGGAACTTAATCCTGAAACTCCCCCAGAGGTAAATGTTCCGAGACCCCATCTCCCCCATCCTCAAAATCACTTACCAACTGGAGGAGATCATCCATATGTACCACCTCGTCAGGCTGGTAATCCAGAGGTAGTTCGATGGCCTGAAGGAGGAGGTTTTGAGGATATTCATGGCAATAAATGGGAGTGGGCGCGCGACCAACATGCCGGTCCCCATTGGGATGTTCAACATCCCAATGGTTCACATACAAATGTTTATCCGGATGGAATAGTTCATCAGGGCAGTGATAATTTTTAGGATAGGAAAATGATATGTATAAAAATTCACCAGAAGAAATTTGCTCTAGAATTGCTGAGGGAATGTCTGCAACTGAGTGGTTGCGGCATGGAGTTGAGGCTGAAACGCTGCTAGAAGCTCTTACTGATGCATCAGCAGAGCATATATGCATTGTGCTGTGTGATGTCCTGGGTTGGCGACACGAGCGTATAGCAGTTCCTCATCTCATTACCTTGCTAGAACATGAATCCTCTAAAGTGAGATCGGCAGCAGCAGATGCATTGGCTAAGATCGGTGATCCGAGTGCAGGTAAAGCCCTACTGGCTCGTTTAGAATTGCCCGATCCCAATATTGGTGTGCGTCGTATGCTTTTGGCTGCACTAGGAGCCGTAAAGTGTCGAGAAGCAATTCCATTGCTAATTGAATATTTACAAAATCCTGATCCCAGTCAACGGGGTAGTGCATCTTGGTCTCTTGGGATAATGCATGTGAATGAAGCTCTACCCGCGCTACAAGATGCTCTACAGTATGAACGAAGTCAATACCCAAAAGAACGTATGATTGAAGCAATTAGGGCTATTCGGACAGTCAATTCTCCAAAATGAGAATATCTGCACGTGATTAAATAGGGAAAATGAAGAGCAAAAATAAACACTCGCTTTGGGTTAATTTAGCAGTCGGCGACTATTTTCTGGTTCCGAACAATTTAAATTTACCAGATGGTAACTGTGCTATTCGTAACCTTAGGGGAATTGAGAAACAAGTCGATCCAGATGCGATCGCTCCCTACGAGATCTCAGCTAAAGATGCTGAACCCTATATGCGGCAAGAAGTGACTCAGGCGATGGAGCAAATTTCCAGCCTGTTTTCCAATGTTGTGGCAATTGCTCTCCAAAACAGGAAAGGAAACTCTACGGATGCTGCAAAATCTGCCGACCCTACTCAACCTGCTGCCAGCTTATTGGCTAACCTGTTGGGAGTTTCATTAGACGAGTTTTGTGACAATCCTGAAGTTGCTAAGGAGGGTTTACAAAGCTTTGTGGCTGAAGTCGCAACAGCAATGCAGAGCAGTGTTGCTCAAAATCCCGATCGCACCCACGTGATTCAAACCAGTGTGGATGCGGTGCTAGAAACTCTCCAGTCTCGTGGTTTGAATATACCTGACCTGGATACCAATGAACTGATCGCAGAGTTTTCTAAGGTTATCTCAGAATTTCCTGATGAACTCCGCAGTACATTCTCCAAAAACTCCTCTAATTTTGAAACCGCCACGACACAACTTCAAGAAGCTGCCCTCCAGATCGACCAATCCTTTTCAAACCTGGCTCAAACTCTGACACAAAGCCTAACGAAGTTACAGAATTTAACGAACAAGCCTGAGTGATACAAATTTAGTAATCTATTTTCAGGTAATCTTGACTGGTCACGCTGGATCGAAAATTTGGGTACCAGCATATTGATTGGTGCGCTCTTTGGTGCTGGTTTATCCGAACCCCTGGCTTCACTATACAAAATGGCACTTTGCACTTAAATGGACAACCCTATTTAATCAACGGTAAGCCTGTTCATGTGAGAACTACAACACAAGGCAGATAGTTGTAATATAAAAGGAACAACTTTCTCTAGAAAGTAAGGGTGATATGAGTACAGAACTTGTGATAAGAATTTGGACTGATAATAGAATAAGTGCCAGAGCACAATTACTTGAGCTCATTAAAATTTTCGAGCTTAAGGGGTTTAATCAGGGAAGCTGGAAAGGACTTACTGTCAGGAAAAGTGACTTATCCCAAAAAACACTACAGTTACAAGAACCACTATCCTGGGAACAGATAAATACTGCATTAGCAGAGTACGATAGTGATGATTTGCACCTATCTGTTCGATCAGCTTTCCCCTGTTGGCGATTTGATGGCACAACTCCGCAGGATGAGTTTGTTCCTCTCTGGATAGAAGCATGGGGGAATAACTTTGTTAATAGTACAGGACGCTGTAGGGAGGTAGAGGGCGATGCCGCTATTAGCCTAGCTAATAGCGGTCCTTTCGTTGCTTTAATTGAATCTGAAGAAACTCCACAGGTTCGACAGGTCAACCAATACATTGAGAAAAATCTTGAACGTGTTACAGACTTAATTCTTGCAATTGCTGAGCAGGTAAACCCTGTAACAATGAAGGCGTTTACTGCTCAAGGTTTATATCAACCACTGAATGCTCATTTAGTTTTTTTCCGCGATCAAACTGTTCTTCTCAACGACTTAATTTTTATCAAAAAGCTGTGGGATGAAGGGCTACCTGGCTATCGCACACCTCCACTTCGCGAATCAGTCGATAAACCAGATCTGTATACATTACACCCCTGGCGAGGATTAGAAGCAAGCCAAACGCTCTCTAATCGGCTGTCAGGTCTTATTAACAATATCGACTACTTAACTCCTACAGACTTAGAGCAAATTGACTGGCAGCATTACGATAATTACGAAGGTGAAAATGGGCGTGTAGTGCTAGATTATCCTTACTGGGTCAACAGCTTTCTCGATCACTTCTATATCGCTCTCCTTAGTACCAATGTCAAAAAATGAAGTGTTTTATAGCGTTTTTCATAGCTATGAGGTACACTTAGTAAAGTAAAACTATTTAGAGGAAAATTATCAATCCAACCCTATTCAATAGACTCGATCAAAAAAATCATAGAAGTTAGACAAAAAGAAAATATTTCAATAATAAAACTAGCAGAACGTTTTAAGGGAGCCAAGAGCTTTGTTCAAAAATTACTAAAAATATTTGAAGAGACAGGAGATATCAGTCCTATTGCTCAAGGAGGAAGTCCACCCACAAAATTAACAGGGCGAACAATTAGTGACGAAGAGTGGAAATAATAGAAGAGAATAATGATGCAACTTTAAAAGAGTTAATTGAATTGCTTGAGTCAAAAAACGGAATAAAAGTAAGTATATCGACTCGGGGAAGAATTAGCAATAAACTAAATTATACTTTCAAAAAAAAGTCTATGCCGCAGAGAAAAGAAGCGAACGAGTTCAAAAAGCCCAAGTATAATTTTGGGATAAAATCAGGGAGGTCAGGGCGCAAGACCTGATTTTTATAGATGAATCAGGGGTTAATCTAGCAATGGTACGACTATAGGTCAGAGCATTAAAAGGTCAAAGAGCGAGAGGATAAAAACCACTAAAAAGGGTCACAAATATTTCTTTGATATCTGCTTTAAGGATGTAACGCATTTAACGCAGGTCAGGAAGGAGGAAGAGGGAAGAAGGAAGATTAATTCCCCATTACCAATTCCCCATTACCCATTAGCAATGACTACTGACTACTGACTACTGACTACTGACTACTGACTATTCTTTCACTCGCACGTCGATGACGCTGGCGTTGAAAATGTACTTTTTGCCTTCCAGCTCTAGCGTAGTACCAATTTTGACTTTCGTATTCCCTAAAACCGGGCCATTTTCAGTAACTTGACCTTTTCCCTCTAAAGTAAACATCATATTTTTGCTGAAGGATTCTTCTTCTCTGGGATCGGGGAGAGCTTTCAGAGTGCCGTTGGGCTGAGGAACTGCTAGGGTTCTGGTGATAGTTTTGACAGATTTGATGGTAATCTGACCGGAGGGTTGATTGCGGATTACCACATTGATTTTATCACCGGCTTTGAACAAATCTTGAACATTTGTCCCTTTGAGACCGATCGCAATTGCATCTATTTCTACAGGTTTGTTACTGGTGCCGACTTGGGCCACGGAACCGCCAGAAGTGCCGGGAAAGAAGAAGATTCCGACTGCAACTAGCAGTACGATCAGAGCAGCACCTAGGTCTAAGATGCTGAGTTTGCCGAACAGCCGGCCTTGAGAATCCAAAATTTTCATCAGAAAAATGGGTCTGAAACCCCGTCCTTCTAGGACGGCTTTACATTGGATTGGGGTGGAGGGGTATGGTTGCCCCTCCGTGGAGATGTGGTTTTCTCCAAAACTCCTTGCGGGTAAAGTTAGCTTCGCCAATGTTTTGAGAGCTTGTTAAACTTGCAGCACTGTCTCAGTGACCTTAAAACTGTTTAACTGCAAATGACAGGGCAGGGGACTAGCTTCGCATCCCAGGGTGTCGTGACTCAAAAAACGTAGACCTCGAAAGTCTTAGGCTGGTCAGGACGGCTCGCAAGAATCTCTTACAAGCCTCATGCCTTGAGGCTGAGGTTCCTGACAAATCGCTTAATTAACTGATAGCGACAGGAGTATGTTTACAAGCTCAGGACTTACGCAGACACCTATGAAAAAAAGATGCTGCCAAAGATCCGCTACCGCTGGCAATGACATACGTGATAGATGGGTAAGTCCTGAAGCTAAAAGATATTACCACAACGATCGCCCTAAATCCGCAGGACTTGGGCGCGATCGGCATTCGGCAGTTGACGGCGGTTGGTTGGCCGCGGGCGCCATGGCCGGAGGCTGGCGGGGCGGTTAAAAATGGGGAAAAAGCTAGAATAGCAACTAAGCAGCCTCAAATTGCGTCTGCCTATTTAGTGACTTTTCGAGTTTTTCCTAAACTTTGATCTAACTTCTCCCACGTATCAATCATGTTAAAAAGTTTTTGGTTGACTTGCCGGCGTACCGGAGGCCGGGGGATTTATCTGTTTCTGTCGCTGGTTGTGGCTGCGGGTATCTGGATCGTTTCCCCGGAAGCGACTCAAGCATTTTCTTTGCCTGAACTAATTTTTCGGGGCATTCAAATTATTCAATTGTCGAATATGTCCGATCGCCAAGAGGTGACTATTGGCCGACAAATTAATCAGCAGTTGGCGAACAGCGAGTTTAATATTGACAGCGATCGCGACACTACACTATATATCAACCGCATCGGTCAGCGACTGGCTCAAGAAAGCACTCGCCCGAATATTCCTTATACTTTTCAAGTGATTGACGACGACAATATTAATGCTTTTGCGACAATGGGCGGTTTTGTTTATGTGAATAAAGGTTTGATGGCGGCGGCGGACAATGAGGCCGAATTGGCAAGTGTGATCGCCCACGAAATCGCTCACATTAGTGCTCGCCACGCGATTCAACAAATGCGTCAAATGGCAATCGCCAGTGGTGTAGCTTCGGCGACTGGACTCGATCGATCTCAGGCGGTTCAGATTGGAGTGGAATTGGCTTTGCGGCGCCCCCACAGCCGCCAAGCTGAGTATGAGGCGGATCGGTTGGGATTGCAAACAATGGGGCGATCGGGCTACGCTCAATCTGGGATGATTGATTTTATGAAAAAATTGCTCAACAAGCCTTCTCCTCCGAGCATTTTGAGCACTCACCCGGCTACTGCCGATCGCATAGCTGCTATCGAGCAGGCAATCGACCCGGCTCTCGAAAGCGGTGAAGGTTTGAATAATGCGGCTTACAAGCTAGAAATCCGCAGGCTTTTGGGATCGTAGCAATTTTAAATCTGTCAGGCGCTCTCTTGTGTTATCTTCTCTTTTCTTACTTCGCGCTCTTGGCCTCTTCGCCGTTCGTTAAAAAATAAATCCAGTTAGTAGGGTGCCCCGGAAGCAAGTCAATTTGGATTTTATCGATCAGACTTAAAGTGACGCACCCTACAACTACAAATTGATTTAACGCTCCTGTTAAAAAACAGGCTTGCTCGCAGATTTTGGGGGTGCAATCTGCTGCTGCTTCAATGGTCTGACAACTTCGTCAAGCGGCAAAATTCGGACTTGATGGTTAAATACATTTACTTGATAAACTCTGCGGTAGCTGAGGTCAAGTCCTGTCAGCCAGCCACTTTTGTGATGATAAGCACCCGTGTCAATATCCAACCACCCTTGGCCCCTGACTAATTCCCCGGGTCTGACGCCCTCAAAGGTAAAAGTAATCGTGTGACCCGCAATAATTAATTTATTGGGAAAATAGGGTTTCGATATGGTGTGAAATTCCTTGCGAATCCAACAGAGTTGTTCGCTCGACTGCTTGTCAATTGGCATATTGGGGTGGACGCCGGCGTGAACGAGCCAGATGTCCCCTAAGTCCCGGTGGGTGGGGAGCGTTCGCAGCCACTCTAAGTGTTTGTACGGCATCATCCCTGTATCTCTGTAACTCGCTACTGTGGCATCGCCCCCGCTGTACAGCCAAGATTGCCACGCTTGCATATCCATCGGCACCCCCGACAAAGCCTCTAGCATCATTTGTTCGTGGTTGCCCAGCAGAGTTTGGTAGGGGCTTTGCTGGACAAAATCTAATACTTGAGCACTTTTGGGGCCACGATCGATTAAGTCTCCTAAAAAATAGACGCGATCGTCCGAGCCGGGGGCAAGTGCCTCTAGCAGGGTCATTAAGCCGTCGTGATGCCCGTGTACGTCCCCGATAACAATGCGCCGGTGCTCCATTGTGTTTATCCGCTTGCCTGAATCAAAAGCCAAATCTTTAGCTTATAGCATCTGATGTTGGTGCTATTTGCCTCCCCTCTTTTGCGGTGGAGTGGTGTAACCCATTATACTGCTTTATATAAAGATTCTGTAAAGCTCACTACTATCTGTTTGCGTACCTAGTGATAGAAATACAGGCAAGCTGTTAAGTGTGGTTCTGCAACTGCTGTTACTGAGCCCAAGCTTTCAGTGATTTCACGCTGTAGGAGGCCTCAGCCATTAGCCGATGGATTAAGTCCAAAATAATCCTAGCTGACGCACCCTACTATACGATCGAGCCTCTTCGGCTGTCACTGAGTCAAAGCTTTGAGGAATGTCTGGAGCTCTGCCAAAAAACCTTTCTTTTTGAGAGGTTTTGCAGGTGTGGTGGAGTCAGGATCGGCGCTGGGGAGAGAAGCGGCTAAAATCCGCTCTAAATCGTCTCCGACAGGCTTTTGGGCGGTTTCAGAAATTAGTTCGTATTTGTCGTTTGTTTCCAGCCAGACTTGCCAGGATTGGGGGTAGCAGCGGAATAAAGCTGCAGTGTCTAGGGGTCTGATGTAGTAGCAGGATTCGATTTTGCTCAGGAATCGATCGCGCAGTTGGCGGCCCGCATAGCCTATACCTATGGTAGCAACATCTTCGAGGCGCGGGTTGAGTAGAATTACTGGGCGACCGGCCGCAGCTATGTAGAGTTTTTCGACTTGGGCCACTTCTACAGCCGCCGGGTTCACCAGCAGGAACAGTTCGTCTTCCGGTGCTATTTTATCTTCAACAGGAGTGCGACTGCTGCCCAAATCAGTAACTTTAAACGGTGTTTCTCCCCAGTCGCGGCGGGCGAGGGCTGCAGCACCGGTGTCGGGAAAAAAGACTTTGACTCCGGGGTAGATTTCCTCAAATTCTGGGAGGAATTGTTGGGTTATAGACTGTGCTTGCAGTGCGATTTCTGGAAATACTAATTCGACTTGCAGTAGAGTTTTGCCGTCCGAGAGGGCGGCGGCGGTTGCAATGCGGGATTGGGCGATCGCCTCGTTGAGATCCTTAGGCAGTTCTGTCATTAATCTTATTGTTTTTACTCGACTTCTCTCAATCTAATTTTACCTGAGATACTGCACCATTCTCAATTAGCTGTTTAGGAACAGGCAAGATGCCTGTTCCACAAGAAAATTCACTCTTTGTGGAACAGGCATCTTGCCTGTTATTGAGCAGGGTGCAAGATGTAATATCCAATCCGTTAGCATCGGAATAGTAAATTCGAGTTGACTGTTGACGCCGTGAACAGTGAACAGTCAACAGTCAACATCATTCCGGTGTAACCGGAAACGATGTAAGTTTTACCGCCTTAAGCAACAAAAGCTAACACCGACACAGGCGAGCCGGAACCTCCCAAAAGGCGCAATATTCCGATAACTAAAGTGATGTCAGCCGCCGGTAAAAAGTCGAGATTTGCCAAATTTTCCAGCACTATTCGCTGCTTTTCCAATACCACTTTGTTAACCGCAAAACTTTCATCTCGCCCGGGATCTACTCCGTGAGTGTCGGTTCCAACTCCGGCGATAGAGCGTTCTTCTAGCAAAAATTGAGTTGCTGCTTTGCCAAATCCGGGAAAGTGGCAAATCCCGCGATCGTCTCGGTTAAAAAATGCTTCCTCGTTATCCCATTTTTCTTGCCAGCCAGTATACAATAAAACTAGACTTCCCGGTTCTATAAGTTTGTGCTGCCGTTCCCAAGTCAATATATCATCAATTGTTAAAGTATAGTCGGGATTCGCAAGACTTTGCTCTCGGATGTCGATCGCAATTGCAGGGGAAACTAGCGACTGCGACGAATAACTATCAATGCTGGCGCCTCCTGCATAAAAGCTGTTGGGTGCGTTGATGTGAGTGCCGCTGTGTTCTCCCATTGAGAATTTTCGCAGGAAATAGCCGTTTTTTTCTATTTCAGAGACTGTGGCAATTTCTGTGGCTGGATCTCCGGGCCAGATGGGAATATTGGGGTGGATTGAATGGGTTAAGTCTATAATTTGGCTGTAGGCGATCGTTTTGAGATTATTTAAGTTTAATTGGTTGGTCATATCGTTGGCGATTGTTTTTGAAGTATTTAACCGCAGAGGGCACAGAGTTAGAGAAGAGAGGGATGGATGATTCGCAGCCGAAGCGATTTGATATCATTAGGTAAAGTAGATTGATTATTTATTAAACATGGTTGATTTTTTGACGGTCTGCGATCTCAATCTCAAAGCTCAAATCTCAAATTCGCTTAGTCGATCGAGCGTGGCTGCCATCACATCCTTTGTTTGCCCGGCAACAGTATACACCAAAGCTTCTCGATAAACTCTCCCGGCCGGGTGAACAATACCGTTAGCAGCACCGCTAGAAACTGCAACCGCAGCGTGCCCGCAACGCACCGCTAAATCAATGGCTTGAGCTCGCAGCGCTAATTGTTCTGCTTTCGAGCTATGTTGAGATTGTTGGAAATTATCTTTTAGCCGATCGAGCTTTTGCTCTAGTTTTTGGCAAGCCGCCACTATAAAAGGTGAATTTTTAGCAGCCGCCGCTGCTGCAATTACATCCAATCCCGCTCGAATACAGCCAAAAGTACCCGGCACAAAATTCAGTATATTTTTGCTGTCGTTTTCCGACATCCACCCGACAGGTTTAACCGAAATTATTTCCGATTCGTGCAGCCACCAATTATCGAGAGTTGCTGTCACAGTATTAGTCGAGTTCATGGCGATTAATTGCATGATCTCGCTGAATATTATTTTACCATATTCGCGTTCAATATTGGCAAAAGGCAGCAAACCGAAAACAGCGCGCTCGTCAGGAAGTACCGCAGCTACAATAAACTTTTGAAACAAGCCAAAACCTGTTATCCAAGGAACTTTTCCTGACAGTAAATAGCCATCTTTTTCGGGAGTGGCGGTGACGGCCCGATTGCCCGATCGCCTCAAATGCGAAAACCCAACACCCAAACGTAACTCTTTTTGGGCGATCGCGGGCAAGTATCTGCTTTTTAGCATTTCATTGTCGCTGTTGGCAAGCATAGAAATTGCGCTGTGGTGCTGAGTTTGCAGAAAACACAAAGCACCGGAATATCGAGCAGTCAATTCCTGATATTGGTAATAAATCTCCGGTGCAATTTCCGCGCCGCCCCATTTTTGGGGAACTCGCAACGCTAAGAGCGATCGATCTTCCAATCCAGCAACTGCTGTTTTCAGCGCTTCCGAGTCGCTGTCGATAATTTCCGCCTGGGGTGCAACGCACTTTTGTAGGTAATTTTCTGTGCTGTTGAGAATATCTTGGTAATCCATTTTTTATATATTTTATAGTAATTTTTACCATTACTTAGTCAAGTTTCATAGCCCACGCATAGGTAGCTATAAACCAGGTTTTTCCAACTTTTGCGACGAGTCACGATAAATCTACGAAGAAACCCGGTTGCGGTATAAGCAGAGAGTAAAGTCATTGTTCATAGCTTCATAATTGAGGAAATATTCTTTAATCATGTTGCCGCGATAGCCCAAGCACACAATAAAGTTTTGGAAGCCGTAGTGGGCATAGATTTTCATTATGTGCCAAATCATCGGACGCCAGCGGACATCAACTAGAGGTTGGGGTTGAAATTCTGTTTCTTCTCGCTCGACGAGTACCGAGACCACCTGCTAGGATAACTACTTGCATTTTTTAATTTTTTTAAATATAATCAATTAATTTATCATCAATCATCAGGGATTATTTCAAAAAATAATTAACATTTTATCATAGTCAGTGAAGCTTTGTAAACCACTGAAATCACGAACTATTATAAATCATGGTAGAGTGCTGCGTGCTCCGCGTGTATTTATGAATAATCCTAGAGTGCGCGCCGATTACCATGTATTTAAATACTGCTCGCAATTTCTAACTAACAGTAGGGCGCGTACTGCTCACCGTATATTTGAATGCTGGGCGCAATTTATAACTTACGAATGGTATATTATAAAATAAACGAAAAAAACAGCACACACCTATACTAAATATAAGAAATAGATTAAACAGCAATGAAAATTCAACTCAATCGCCTAAAAAAGTTTTTAGGTATCCTGTGTGCGATCGCCTCAATAACCGTCTTATTCCACTCGACAATACCCACTGTAGACGGCGCCGTTTTTGCACAGGAAGGCTCAACTATACCCGGACAAACCACCGTAGCTTTTGCACCCAATATACCGGGCGGCGGATTAGACTTTCACGAAGCAGCAGGAGGACACACTTTAGAGAGACACGTTGGCAAAACAGAAGCACAACTAGCACAGCGACTCGCAAGCGAAACGAGAATTTCTGCCGCATCTTCCTTTACTAACCGTTCCGTCGCCGAAGTGGCTATTGCGGAAGCAATGAACAGAAATCAAAATGCGATCGACTCCTGGGTGAAAAGTCGCGGCAATCGTTATACGATCGACTACAACGCCAACCGAATAATTGGCATTACTCTGCGCCGCCGCGCATCCAAAGCAACTTCAGCATCTCGCCTGAAAATAGTCCTCCAGCGCAGCGCCAAGTTACCTCCCGGATACTTTATTCTCACAGCCTATCCCGAATGACAAATCAATTTCCTCATTTAACCCAATTTTTCAGTTCCTACTTTCACCAAGACTGGCCGCTAGAAGCTGACATTCCCAGTGATGTAGTGAACAACTACCGCAGCAGCGAACCGCCCGCAAGTGTTGAAGCTGCATCGCAAGAACTCAGAAAACTGCTAGAAATGCCGATCGCCCCAGCCGATTTAGAAGCATTCATCCTCGATGAATTAGGGTGTTACTACGACCCCAAATCCGCAAATCAAACAGTCAGAGAATGGTTGGAATCCGTGCAAAAGTCTTTGACAAATCCCAGCTAAACTCTATATATTTGTAAGAATGCCGCTATATATTTGTAAGGACAAGGCTATATATTTGTAAGGACACGACACTGCCGTGTCCTACAAGTTATCCACAATTCAATAGGATAGCTAGCTCACTTGCTAACCGTCAATAAGTAGCCCTCGTGGACGTTGAAATTAGGGATAACATAAGCCAAGCTGCCGCTAGTAACCGAAACTTTTTCTTCTTTAACGGTGACAAGCTTTTGCACTGCTCCTTCTTCATTATTGGGAATCTTTTCTAATTTTAGAGTAATTTGCTGACCCCTTTGAATACCTAGCTGCTCCAAATTTCCGAGGCTTAATGTTACCCTTGTTGCTGAGGAATAATTGCGGTCGAAATAACCTAAAAGTATCTGTGCTTTACCTTCAGGATTTGACTTGCTGGCTAAAGCGACAAGGCGATCGTTATCTGACCGACTCCGCACCCGCGAATTAACTCCGTCAGCATAAGCTTTGTAAGTCCACCAAGCGGCTCTCGGCTCAAAAGTATTAGGCGTGACCATCCCACTCAGCGTATTGTTGAAGCAATTGCTAACTTTATTTGGCCCTTTAGTATCCCAACAAGCTCTGCAAGCACCGTCAGCTTTTGCATACTCTAAGTTATATAAATAACCTAAGATTTCCCCCGGCTGGTACTGCGCTAAGTTCCCCACAATTTCGTTGACGTAAATTTTTTGCAATTTCAGTTCCTTGTAAGAAGGACTTTGCTGAAAATTGCGTTTAGCCTCAATTACGTGATCGTCAACAAATAAAATCATCGTGTCGTTAAGTTCGTGCCATGAGAGGAAGTTTACTTCAAGTTTGTTAGCCTTGCAGTAATCCAAAAAAGCGGCGAGATATTCTTTGCTGTAGCGGCCGAGGCTCGGCCCGCCAATCATGGCTGACGGCCCCAATTCTTCCCGCAAGATTTTGTAAGCTCTTTTGTAAGTTTCAAAGAATTGTTCTCTGCTTCCCTTCCAAAATGGATCTGTCCAATCTGGCTCATTCCATACATCCCAAATAATTTTTTTGCCTTTATTTTGCTGGGCTAACTGTCGGATGAATGCTTCCCACGCGGGGTAGTTTTGATAGGGCCAGCCATTGGGATTGGTACCGTAGCCCCACAAGTCGCTGACTACTAACTGAAACTCGGCTCCGCTGGCGATTACTCGATCGTAAAGATCGAGTCTCCCAACCCGCCACAATTTCGGCTGCAAGGGTTTGATAGAACTATCAGGCGGTTTTGCGGTGTCGATTCCGTGCAGGATGCCGCTCATGGAAATTGTACCGGTGGCTGGCTGTCCAAAATCTACTGTAACGTTCGATCGAACTTGGGCGACAGTTGGTTGCTGTCCCCAATATGTGATTAACAGGAGAGTCACAATAGCTAAACAAATTGGCAGCAGTTTATTAATAGGTTTGAACTTGAAGCTGAATTGCATATTGTATGGGTGAGTTTTTAACTAAAACTGTTAGGGTATTCAGAAACCCAGAAGGGCGGTTACGGAGGCTTCGACATGAAAGTTGGGCGAACCGCACCGCCCTTACATAAATGGGATATATCGGTGTGATGCTTTTGATGTTAAGATTGCCCTGCCGATGCGAAATGACATTCTGTCATCCAAAGTCCTAACGAACAGACAAGGCAACTTCAAAACCCTGTATTGATTCTATCAATTGTTGCCACCCTTCGGAATGAATTAGCGAGTAAGTATCGAGTTTAACGCCTTTTTGTGAAGAGAACACCGCAAAACTTGCGATCCAGCTCAAGATGGTTTCGGTTGTCAACAGTGGCGTACATTTCCAAGATGACTGCAAATTCTCCACCATCCCGGACACATCCCCGCGCTCGCAAGCTTCCCATGCCTTCCATACTAAATAGTAGTAATTGAGCATACTGTCAACTTGCTGGATCTGCTTTTGGACTTTGGGGGCGATAGATGATTTTTCTTGATTGCTGCTAGGGGATAAGGCTTGTTCGATGACCTCTGCGTATTCCAAAAGCATCCGTTCTTCCTGGAATAATTCTTCGGCCCGCAGTTTGCAAGCTTGTCCTGTGAGCCTCCGCAATTCTGGATTTTGGGCCCATAGTTCTACGGTTGTAGCTAACTCTTGTGCTGTCTTTTGCGGGTCGATTCTAGGATCGGCTATCAACTTTCCCGTCTGTCCCAATTCTTCGGGAATGCCGCTGACTGCTGTGGCAATTACGGGCAATCCTTTCGCCATTGCTTCCATCACTGCTAGCGGCATTCCCTCTGCTTCGGAAGATAAAATAAAGATGTCGCTGGCGTCTAACCAATCGGCAATATCCCATCGCTGACCTAGGAATTTAACCTGTTCGGTGACTCCTAATTGGCTCGCAGTTGCTCTCAATTCAGGCTCCATATTGTCGTGAGTGGTAGAACCGGGGCCGGCCCACAGAAAGTATAGCTGCGGCCAAACTGGACGATTTTTAAGTTGGGCGATCGCCTGCAATTGATACTGATATCCTTTAATTGGAGTCAATCTCGCCGCTGTAAAACAAACGACAGCATTTTCGGGGATTCCTTGTTCTTGACGCAGGCGTTGGCGGGTTGAAAGATTCGGCGGTTCAAAATAACTGTGCGGTCTCCCATAATAAATAACTTTACCTCGTTTTAGAGGCACTTTAAAAATTCTTTTGAACAAGTTAAAATTTTCCTGGGACACTGCTACTACTGCTTTGGCTAAATCGTATTGATAGGAGACAGCCTTAAAATAGGGAATTTGATCGCCCCGATCGAAAGTTGCATAATTGCGACCCATATAACCGAGAGTAACTATGTACGGTATATTCTGCTTAATAGCAACTTGTTTTGCCGCAAAATTAGCCATCGGCGAGCCGTCGCTAAATATAATTAAATCTGGTTGAGCCTGGGCGTAAATCTTTTGAGCATCATCTAAATTGTAAGTAATTCGCAATAACTCTTTCATCGTGTCGAAGTCTAGCCAAATATGTTCGATGCCTAACTGTTTTTGTTCGCTAATTAAAGGGTTAGAAGCTTTAGTTTGAACGCTAATAACTTGGTATCCTTCGGCTACTAATTTACACATCAGCGAGTGGTTAAACTGAGCTAAACCTCCCACTCCGTGGTCTTCTGCGTACAGTAGTATGCGGGCTTTTTGCGGTTGGGAAAGCGAAATATGTGCAGGTGGAAATTGAGGAGAATTGTTAGCAGCAACCACTACGATATCTTGCCAGTCTTTTAAATTGGTTAAGGCATAAGTATCAAAGTCGATACCGTATTCTTGCGAAAGACTCCTAAAAGTTTCTAACCATTTAAATACTGTTTCCGTACCTGTAAAAGGAGTGTAATGAAGAGATTTCTCCAAACACTCAACCATCTCTGCCAAATATCCATTACGGTACATCCGCCACGCTAGCCATACTAAACACCTGTAACGTTCCGCGCGTTTCAAGTCGCGGATGTATTGAGGTAAGTCTAGCCGCGCGAAAAATTGCTCCATCACAATTTCCATATTTTTCATTACTTTGGAGCCGCTGGACATGAGATTACTGTCGTGCTGGCGATAGCAGGTTAATATCTCTTTTAACCAAACTGGATTGCAGCCTTTTAAAGCTAAACGCAAGACAAAATCTAAATCTTCAGCTAGCGAAAAGCGAGCATCAAAACCCCCCAAGCGTTCCCACCACTCTCGCCGCAGCATCAGGGCGCTGGAACGCACTGATTTGTACAAAACTAAGCTTTGTAAATCTAATTGGGGTGCTTCTTCCCAAGGCTTTACTCCATAGATGCCTTCGTCTTTTTTGTCAACTATCAGCCAACCTGTCTGCACCAAATCTAATGTGGGGTCAGCGTCAAAGCAAGCAATTTGTTTTTCGAGTTTTTCTGGGAGGAAGAAGTCGTCGCTGTCGAGAAAAGCTAAAAATTCGCCTTTGGCTAGTTGGCAGCCCCGATTCCGAGCTATTGCTGGCCCTTGATTTTCTTGATAAACGTACTGAATTAAATCGCAGTAAGGCTCTAAGATTTGGCGAGTGTTGTCGGTCGAGCCGTCATCTACGACAATAATTTCCCAGTCTTGGTAAGTTTGGTATATCACGCTTTCTACTGCTTTAAGTATATAGCAATCGCAGTTGTATGTCGGGATAATTACGCTGACTCGCACTGTTTTCTCAGGGAGAATGCTAGAAATTAATTTTTTCCATTCGGGTAAGTTTCTTAAAGATTCCATATTGCGGGGAAATCCGTAAGCTTTACAGCACCAACCCAGACGATTTATCCAATCTCCTACGGTTTTTTTGGCAGAGTAAGGAGTATAAGCGAAAGATTTTTGGTAATACTCAACCGCTGACGCCGGATAGCCGGTATAGTACAAGTGCCATGCCATCCATGTCAGTGCTTCGTAGAAAGCAGGATTTTCTAAGTCGCGGATGTGCTGTGGCAAATCGGGTTTATTGAATAAGTTTTGTTTTAATTTAATATACAGATTTGCTTGTTCGATCGATTTTTTAATTGACACATTTTTGTCATGCTGGCGATAACATACAGTCACCTGGGGTAGCCAAGCAGATTCGCAGCCTAACAATGCTAAACGCAATACTAAATCGGCATCATCTACCGAATCAAACTCTGAGTTAAATCCCCCTACATTTTCTAACCACTTTCGCGAAAACATCATGGCGCTAGGAAGTACGGGCATCTGTACTATCCATGTTTTTAAGTTTAATGTTGGGAAATATTCCCAAGATTTGATATCAGAAATTGTCTCTCCTTGCTGGTTCACTAAACGCCAGCCGCTATTGACAATTCCTAGTGATGGCTGAGCGTCAAATAACGCAACTTGTCCAGCTAACTTATCGGACAAGAAAAAGTCATCTTGATCTAAAAAAGCAATTAATTCACCTCGAGATTCCTGAATTCCTCGGTTGCGGGCGGCAGCTACTCCTTGGTTTTCCTGATAAAAGTAGCGAATTCTGTCAAAATAAGGCTGCAACGCTTGGCGAGTGTCGTCGGTTGAGCCGTCGTCTACGACGATAATTTCCCAGTTTTTATAGGTTTGGCTGATGACGCTTTCTACCGCTTGCGCAATGTAGCGATCGCCATTATATGCAGGTATAATTACGCTGACTTGTGGTGTCGAATTGGCCATTGACATGAGTTTGCTCGGTGATAACGAATGGTTTGGTAACACAACACAGATTTAGAGGCCGATACACAGATTTTTGATCGTTGTTGGGCCTGTAAAATAGAATTTTACTGATATTTGTGGCTGTACTGCTGACAGCCACCTCACTTTAAAATGTCAATCAGGTGTTTGAGGGTAGACAAAATACAGATTTAATCCCCTGTAAGCCCTCTACCAATTGTTGCCATTCTGCTGAGCTAGTCAGAGAATATGTATCTAAATGATGCCCTTTTGAGGAGGAAAAATTGCCAAAAGATTCTATCCAGTTTAACATCGTTTCTGTACTAAAAAAAGGCGTATACTCCAAAGATTCTTGGAGCCTGTTTTGCATCCCGATTAGATCTTCTTGGCAGTAAGCGTGCCACGCTTTCCACACTAAAAAGTTGTAGCGCACCCCGCTTTCTACCTTCGCCATCCACCCCTGCACCTGTTGTTGAGTAACCAATTGATTTCTTTCGCAATCAGAAAGTAAAGCTTTTTCGATCGCCTCCACAGACTCGGCGAGCATCCGCTCCTCTTTAAACATTTTCTCAGCCCGCTGCTTGCAAGCTTTGCCGATTTGGCTGCGCAATTCTGGATTCATCCCCCAAGCTTCTAAAGTTTGGGCCAATTCCCTCGCTGTTCCCTCCGGATCGGTATTCGGATCGGGCAACAACTTCCCAGTATCGCCGAGTCCTTCTGGAATCCCGCCGGCTGCCGAAGCAACTACGGGCAATCCTTTAGCCATCGCCTCCATGACTGCAAAAGAAGGTGCTGCATCGCCGAGAGATGTCAAAATGAATATGTCGCTAGCATCCAGCAAATCTAGGATATCCCAGCGCTGTCCGATCAACTTCACGCGATCGCTCACTCCTAACTCTCTCACAGCTTCCCTCAATTCTCTTTCTAGAGCCCAATACCTTTCCTCGCCATTTCCGGCCCAGACAAAATAAAGTTTAGACCACACCGGAGACTGCTTCAACTGTTTGATTGCTTCGATCTGATATCGATGCCCTTTAACGGGTACCAATCGAGCAGATGTGAAACAGACAATCGCATCTTCAGGAATTTCTAACTCTTGCCGCAGGCGTTGGCGAGCCGAAGGATTAGGAGGTGCAAAATATTCAGGAGAGCGCCCCAAGTAAATCACTTGCCCCTTATCTTTGGGTAAGTCAAAGTCATCGCACAATAAATTCAAATGTTCATAAGCGCCAACAATCACCGCTCTAGCTTGCAGGCACTGATACAGCACTCCCTCTCGATAAGGCACTACATCCCCGTAGGCAAAACTTGCGTGATCTGGCATGACTAACCCGATTACCATCATGTATGGTATTCCCATCTGAATAACTACCTGTTTAACTGCAAAATTGGAATAGGGCCAGCCATCGCTAAAAATAATCAGATCGGGTTTATGAGTAGAAAAAATCTCTTGTGCATCCTCAGTATTTCTTAACACCCGCGCTAAATCTCTCTGGCTGCTAAAATCCAGCCACAAGTGCTCTATACCTAACTCTCGTTCTCGCTCAACCAAGGGGCTAGAATGTTTGGTTTGCACGCAAGTGACTCGATAGCCTAATAGGGCTAACTTACAGAGAATGGCATGATTGTACTGCGCTAATCCTCCCACGCCCGGATCGTCCGTGTTGTAGAGTAGAATGTGCCATTCCTTAGGGGATAGCGTCGCTTCACGCGCTTTTGGAGCTGTGGAAATAGAACTCTGTTGGGATGGGGGCGGATTAGTCATAACCCTCAAAATTATATCTTGCCATTCCCCTAACTGACTCAGGGAATAAGCGTCAAAATTGTCGCCGTATTCTTCAGAAACGATCTGAAAAGTTTCCAGCCAATTCAAGACTGTTTCCGTGGGCGAAAAAGGGGTATATTGCAATGACTTTTCCAAACACTGGGCCATCTCTGCTAGATAACCGCCGCGATACATCCGCCATGCCATCCACACCAAGCATTGATAGCGTTCCTGGTTTTTTAACTTGCGGATTGACTCAGGCACATCAAGTCTAGCAAAGAATTTTTCCATCAGAATTTCTGTATTCTTCATTAGCGGAAAACCGCTTGACATGAGATTGGTATCGTGCTGGCGATAACAGGTAAGTATTTCTTCTAACCAAATAGCTTTGCACCCCTTTAAAGCTAAACGCAAGGCAAAGTCTAAATCTTCCGTCGGCGGCAGGGCAGAATCGAAACCCCCCAAGTATTCCCACCACTTACGCCGCAGCAGCATCGCGCTTGGACGCACACATTTATATAAAATAAAGCTTTCTAAATCTAATTTGGGCGCTTGCTGCCAAGGCTTGACAGCAGAAATCTCTCGCCCGGTTCCATCGACCATTAGCCAACCTGTTTGCACCATATCTAATGTGGGATCAGCGTTAAAGCAAGCTACCTGTTTCTCTAGCTTGGATGGTAGGAAATAGTCATCAGCATCTAGAAAAGCTAAAAACTCGCCTTTGGCTAGCTGGCAAGCACGATTCCGAGCTATTGCGGCTCCTTGATTTTCCTGATATATGTAGCGAATTCTGTCAAGATAAGGCTGCAATACTTGATGGGTGCTATCTGTCGAACCGTCGTCTACAACTATAATCTCTAAATTAGTAAAAGTTTGACCTAGGGCGCTTTCAACCGCTTGCACGATGTAGCGAGATCCATTATATACAGGTATAATTACGCTTACTAGCGGTGTCCGAGTGGCTGTTGACATTATTTGGCTCGCTGTTAACCTATGATTATCTAGTTTATATTAATGTCGCGGACATTCAGCACTATTCTGTGCTCGGTAGCTCTACTTACAGAAATTTGAAGTTTGGCAAATTCTAGCATATAATCTTACAGGTAGTCATTACTCAAAAGGAAAATAAAATGAATTCAGAAACAGTGGAAGTGAATTTCCTGCAGCAGGCAGAAATTTATTTAGCTATGGGGAACTTCGAGCGGGCGATCGCACTTTGCCAACAATTTTTAGAATTGCAGCCCAACTCTGCCGAGGCTTGCAAAACTTTAGGAAAGGCGCTGCAAGCTCAGGGTAAACTAGAAGACGCAAGGTATTGGTATAAAGTTGCGATCGCCTACCAACCGGATTTTGCCGAAGCTTTTGCCAACCTCGGTACTCTCTGCGCTACCTTGCAGCAATGGCAGGAGGCGATCGGCTGTTACCAAAAAGCCATCTCCCTACAACCTGACTGTGCAGGATTTTACCGCAATTTGAGCCGGATCTTTTCCCAAGTCGGCTCTTCTGAGGAAGCTGCTGAATGCTGGTATCAAGCACTCATGCTCGCACCCGTAGAGATCACCGAAGAATATCTCGATTTAGGTAATACTTTATTGGCGCAAAATAAAACTCAATTAGCATTAATATGTTACCGTCGTAGCATTCAGTTAAACCCCAGTTGTTGCGAAGCTTATTATAAATTAGCAGATGCTGCCTGCTCGCTGCAACAGTGGGAAGAAGCGATTACTAACTACCGGAAAGCTATTCAAATTCAGCCCGACATTTCGGATTTGTATTACAAATTAGGAAATGCTTTGCAAGCAACGGGGCTATTAGATGAGGCCGTCAAAAACTACCACGAAAGTATAAATTTAAATCCCAATTCTTCAGTGTGTTACTACAATTTAGGCAGTGTATTGCTCAAATTAGAAAAATGGCAAGAAGCGATAATTGCCTATCGCACAAGTGTTGAAATCAACCCGGGTTTTCCTTGGTCTTACTATAGCATCGGTGAAGCTTGCGACAAATTAGAAAAATGGTCGGAATCCGTCGCAGCTTACCAGCGCGCTACTGAATTAGACCAAAAATTTTTCGCAGCTTTTCACAAGTTAGGAGATGCTCTCTATAAACTAGAAAAATGGTCAGAAGCTGAGGCTGCCTACGAACGGGCGATCGCACTAGATGCAGATTTATTTTGGTCTCATTATAACTTAGCTTTGACTTTAGTTAAACTTCAAAAGTTTGCCGAAGCAACCCTCGCTTATCGGCGGGCGATCGCACTCAATCCAGAATTTTCTTGGACTTACCACAATTTAGGAGAACTGCTGTTAAAAACCCAACAGTGGAAAGCAGCAGCTACCGCTTACAGACGTGCTATTAAACTCAATCCCAGTATATCTTGGTCTTATTACAATTTAGGCGATGCTTTGACTGGACTTCACAGGTGGGACGATGCTGTTTCTGCCTATCTTGGCGCACTTCAAATTGACCCCTCTCTCCCGAATATTTACAAAAAGTTAGGTGAGGCTTTAACAAAAAAAAGTGGGGTAACTGTAGACTTAGCAACTAGCTATTATCATCACGAAATGCAGCCACTATACTCTCCTGAATTTTACTGTCAAGTAGCACAAAATTTTGCAGAGAGCGATCGGCTCAACGAAGCGGCAGTATTGTACTCGATGGCATTAGAAATCAGACCAACAGATCCAGAAATATCCCAAAAATTAGAGGATATTTTAGAAAAACAGCGTCAAACAGGGGAATCTAGTATATTATTAGAGTTAGAGGCTCATGACATTCGCGATCGCTACATTAGCCGAGTAGTCAAAGGCAAGACTTTTGCAGAAGTTGGCGGCTTGTGGGGAACTGTCAGCGAAAAAGTATCTGTCGCTAGCAAATACGGTGCAGTTTCTCTGACAATGATTGATGCCATGCCGGCATTCCTCCACTGGTGGCAAGATTTTCGCGATCGCATGACAAGTTTAAATATTGCTAATTATCACTGTATCAACCAAGATATCACTCAGATTCAGCTTGCAGACATTGGCGAGCCTTACGATGTAGTTCACTGTGCAGGAGTTTTGTACCATCACCCCCATCCGTTGCAGATTTTAGTTGCCTTGCGTCAGATAACTCGCGAGCATTTAATTTTCACTTCAGCTATTACCCAAGAAGTTATAGAGAATGAGTTTGGTCGCTATGAAATTGCCGCTTCTGGAGTAATGTTTGTTCCCGCTTTGGACGAGGCAGAACGAGCTATTTTAACAGCTTATTGGCGGCCATACATCAACAACAACCAACTTATAGGGATAACGGAGAAAGCAGTTTTTGACATGAACGATTTTGCGCCGTGCTGGTGGCTACCTACAGCTACTGCTTTAGAATCTATGTGCAAAGTTGCGGGATTTAAAGTTTTAGACAAAGGATTGACTTGGAACAATAATGCTTTGACTCTCCTATTGGGGATTTGAGGATTGGTAAACGAACAATAACAGGACTTGCTTGTGAGCAAACGGCTAAACACCCGGTTTATGACCGGATTCCTCGTTTTATTTACCCACTATTCCTACTATCAACCGGGTGTTAGCCGTAAGTCCTAAATAAAATAGCTGCCCACATCTTTTGTGAATAAAACAGAAGAAAATAATCAATGAACAATCATCAATCAGGGATGCCCTTAGGAAACATTTTAGTAGTAGACGATACAGCAGAAAACCTGCGTCTGTTGTCTGCGATGTTGACTCAGAGCGGGTACACCCCCCGCTGCGTGATTAACGGAAAAATGGCTCTGAGAGCCTGCAATTCTAATCCGCCGGATTTGATATTGCTCGACATAATGATGCCGGGAATGAACGGCTACGAAGTCTGTCAACACTTGAAATCAGAAGCGAAAACTCGCGAAATTCCGGTAATTTTTATCAGCGCTAAAGATGAAGTATTCGACAAAGTAAACGCATTTGCTGTGGGAGGAGTTGACTACATCAGCAAGCCATTTCAGTTTGAAGAAGTGCTCGCCCGCATCGAAAGTCACCTCAGCCTGCGGAATTTACAAAAGCAGCTAAAAGAACAAAATGTGCTGCTGCAAGAAGAAATCACGAGCCGCTTGGCCGTCGAAAAAACTCTTCACGAAAAAAACCAAATCCTGCAACAAGAAATCAGCACCCGTCGCGCCGTTGAAAAAACCCTCCAAGAGCAAAATTTGGTACTCCAACAAGAGATATCGAACCGCCAGCGCGCCGAATCGGCTCTCTTAAAATCTAACCAAGAATTGGCGCGTTCAAATGCGGAACTAGAACAATTTGCTTATGTGGCTTCTCACGACTTGCAAGCGCCTTTAGCAACCATTGCCAGTTACGCGCAACTTTTAGAAAAACGCTACAAAGACCAACTCGACAGCAAAGCTAGTAAGTTTATCGGCAATATCGTTCAGGGCTGTACGAGAATGCAAACTTTAATTGACGATTTGCTCGAATATTCGCGCGTTGGCAGGAGTCAGAAACCTTTTCAACTGACAGATTGCAATCACGCAGTCGAACAAGCACTCGCGAACCTGCAAGGGGCGATCCGCGAGACTCAAGCAGTTGTCACCTACAGCGAATTGCCAGCGGTAATGGGGGATATTTCTCAGCTCGTACAGCTCTTTCAAAATTTAGTCGGCAATTCGATTAAATATCGCCACGATGCACCGCCGGTGGTTCATATTACTGCTTGTAAACAGGAGAAAGACTGGTTATTTTCTGTCTCGGATAATGGAATTGGGATTGCGACGCAGCATCAAGCACGCATCTTTCAAATTTTCCAGCGCTTGCACACTCAAAAAGAATATTCTGGGACAGGTATTGGTTTAGCAATTTGTCAAAAGATTGTGGAACGTCACGGCGGATATATTTGGGTGGAGTCGGAACCGGGTCAAGGTTCAACTTTTTACTTTACTCTGGCTTAATTGAGATATCCTTTCGGCAGAAGGTAGAAGCTAGAAGGCAGCGGAAGCTGAATTAAATCTTATATTTTAAGGCAGAAGCTAGAAGGTACAAGGTAGAAGTTAGTACCATTTTAGATTTGAGATTAAAGAATTGAATAATTGAGAATGACTGTGATTATCTGGGTTGGAAGCACGGGCTTACAGTTGCATTCTTTTTTTTAACTGATATAAATTGTCAGTTAGAATAAAAAATGTTTAGCGTTGACATTTGAGTTACTGCGTGATATAATTATAAGTATTAAACATAATTTTTGTAGCGCTAGCTCACACCGCAATAGAACGGCCGATGTAGATGTAGGTGCAATTCAATAACAGCCGCGGAAATAAAAGGTGAAATCCAAGTTAGTTTAAGATTTTTTTGATTAAGAAATATTATGAAAGCAGTTTTTAACTTAGCTTTGCCTCCTATCTGCTTTAAAGTTCTGTTAGTAGAAGACAACCCTCAAGAAGCTGAGCTTATTGAAGATTTGCTGTCAGGAATTGGCGGCGTGCAGCGTATAGTGCTGACGAAAGTAGAGCGCCTCAGCGAAGCGCAGCAGCGATTGAATGAAGAAAATTTTGACATAATTTTATTAGACCTTTCACTGCCAGACAGTCTGGGAATAGAAACGGTTGCTCGGGTACAAGAGTACGGAGTAAATGTGCCGATCGTAGTTCTGACTGCCCAAAACGACGAAGAGCTTGCCCTGCGGTTGATTTCGGTCGGCGTACAGGATTATTTAGTCAAAAGAAAAATCGACAGCGAACTGTTAATTCGATCGCTCCGTTACGCCAGAGAACGCCAGAATAGTCAAGATGCTTTGCGAAACAGCGAAGAAAAATATCGCTCGGTGGTGGAAAATTCCCTGATCGGAATTGCCATCATCGCTCCCATTATTGACCGCGAAATTCCTCAAAATTGCAATTGGATAGAAGTAAACGATGCCCTGTGCAATTTGCTCGGCTACGAGCGCTACGAACTCGTGCAAAAGAATTGGCGGGAGTTGACTCATCCAGAGGATTTGGATGCCAATTTTGAAAAAATTTCTCAGATGTTAGCAGGTAAGATCGACGGTTACATCTTAGACAAAAGGTGGCTCAGAAAAGACGGCGAAATAGTTCACACGCGAGTTTCCCTGCGCTGCATCCGCCGCCAGGACGGGTCGATCGACCGGATGATTGAAGTAGTGTTGGACGTGAGCGATCGCTACCGCTACGAAGCCAAACTGAAAGCGTCAGAAGAATTTTTAAACCACACCATAAATGCTACGCCCGACCCAATTTTTGTCAAAGACGAGCAACACCGCTGGATGATATTAAATGATGCTTTTTGTCAGTTGGTCGGCAAATCGCGGCAAGAACTGCTCGGCAAATCAGATTATGACTGTTTCCTCCAATCAGAAGCTGCTTTTTTTTGGACAAAAGATGAAGAAGTATTGAGAACGGGAATCTGCTTGGAAACTGAAGAAAAATTCACAGACACGGCAGGGAAAGAACATATTATCTCGACCAAGAAAAGCGTATTTAAAAGAGCCGACGGCAGTAAAGTAATAGTAGGCACAATTAGAGATTTTACCGAATACAGACGGCAGCAAAAAGCTCTGGAACAAAGCGAAGCTCGATTTCAAAAACTCGTAGCTAACCTGCCGGGAGCAATTTATCAATTACGAAGGTCGCCAACTGGAGAAATATCTTGTCCCTACGTCTCTTCAGGCAGCCGCCAACTCTACGAATTAGAAGCAGAAGCAATAGAGCAAAATGCCAAACTGATGTTCAGCGGAATTAACGCAGACGATCTCTTAGATTTAGAAGCATCGATCGCAATTTCAGCCGCTACCCTGGAACCTTGGCAGCAGCAGTGGCGGCAGACTTTGCCATCTGGAAAAGTTAAGTGGCTGCAAGGAGCGGCGAGACCCGAAAGGCTCAATAATGAGAGCAAATCTGGGAGCGAAGGCGATATTCTCTGGGACGGTTTAGTGATGGATATCACTGAATTAAAGCAGGCACAAACAGAGCGCGATCGCTTTTTTACGATTTCCTTAGACTTGCTTTGCATTGTCGGTTTTGACGGCTATTTTAGACGGTTAAACCCGGCTTGGTCTAATGCCCTAGGCTACAGCATCGCCGAACTTTTTGCCAAGCCGATGCTCGAATTTGTTCATCCAGACGATCGACAAGCCACCGCAGCCGAAGGGGAAAAACTCCTAGCCGGTACGTCCAGTATCTCCTTTGAAAACCGCTATATCTGCAAAGACGGTTCTTACAAATGCCTGCTGTGGACGGCATCGCCATTTAGTGAAGAAGGTTTAATCTACTCCGTCGGTCACGATATTACCTCTCGCAAACAAGCCGAGTCAAAACTCCAGCGACAAGCAGTAGCAATGGCCGCTGCTTACGACGGTATCGCGATCCTCAATGCTAGTGAAGAATATATTTATTCAAATCAGGCTTATCTCAAAATGTACGGCTTTTTAAATCCCTCCGATTTATTGGGAAAAAGTTGGAAACTTTTTTATGACAGACCAAAAATTCAACAAATTGAACGAGAAATAATGCCTGAGTTACATAAAAAAGGATACTGTAATATAGAAGCAACTGGTCAGCGGCGAGACGGTACTTTTTTTCCTCAAGAACTTTCGCTGACCATGCTTGCAGGTGGCGAGATAATTTCTATAGTCCGCGATATCACTAAGAGAAAACAGGTAGAATCAGCACTGCGATCGAGCCGGCGCCGCTACCAAACTTTAGCAGAAGCATCGCCAGTTTGTATATTTCACACCGATACCTTGGGAAATTGCCTTTATGTGAATCAGCGGTGGAGCGAAATCACGGGATTAAACGCAGAAATAGCAGCAGAAAGCGGCTGGATGAATGCCATACATCCCGATGATGCGGAGCGGGTAAAAAATGAATGGAATCGAGCAATTTTTGAAAAAATTCCTTTTAAATCAGAATACCGCTTTCAGCGTCCAGACGGTCGTGTAATTTGGGTGATCGGTCAGGCAATTGCAGAAATCGGAGACAAGCAGGAAATTAAAGGCTATATCGGCACTATTACTGATATTAGCGATCGCAAGCAAGCAGAATTAGATTTGCTGCGAGTTACTCAAGCCGTAGAAAGCACCAGCGACGCCATCGGCATTGCTGACTTGACAGGGCGATCGATCTACCACAATCAAGCCTTTGTTCAGCGGTACGGCTACACAGCAGAAGAACTGAACGCAGCAGGCGGAGCAGCGGCGCTTTACTCCCAAACTCAAGTGCTGGTAGAAATGTTTAAAACCATCCGTAAAGGCAAATCTTGGCAAGGCGAACTCAAAATCAAAACTAAAACCAACGAACTGGTAACCACTTTATTTCGCGCTGACTGCATTAAAGATGAAGCTGGCAATTTAATCGGGCTAGTGGGAGTAATTACCGACATCACCGAACGCAAACAAGCCGAGCTCGCGCTGCTGCAGCAATTAAGGCGAGAACGGCTGGTAGTTGCCATGCTCGATCGCATTCGCTCCTCTCTCAATTTAGAAGAAGTCCTCACCACTGCTGTCGAACAAGTGCGGCAATTTTTGCAAACAGACCGCACAGTTATTTACCGCTTTAATCCCGACTGGAGCGGCTTTGTACTTGTGGAAGCGGTGGCAAAAAATAGAATTTCAATACGAAGTTTGAACAATCTCGATCGGTGTTTTACAGAGAAATTTCTTGATATTTACCAGCAAGGCTATACTCGCTCTGTGGAAGATATTTACAGTGAAAATCTGAGCGAAGGCTACCTTGAATTTCTCGAAAAAATTGAAGTGAAAGCTAAGTTAGTAGTGCCGATTTTAAAAGCACGAGAAAGCATTTCCCAAGCCCAACCGACAGCAGAAAATCAGCTCTGGGGACTGCTGATCGCTCACGATTGCAGCGGCCCCCGTTCCTGGGATGCCTCAGAAATAGAATCCCTCCGGCAATTGTGCGTCCAATTGGCGATCGCGATCCAGCAATCGACGCTATTTCAACAAGCACAAACCGAAATTGCCGAGCGCAAACTTGCAGAAGCTGCCCTCCAACAAGCCGCATTAGTCGCAGAAAGCGCCAACCGCGCCAAAACCGAATTTCTCGCCAACATGAGCCACGAACTCCGCACGCCTTTAAACGGCGTTTTAGGTTACGCTCAAATTCTCAAAACCGACAAAGACTTAAGCTCCGATCACCAAGAAAGTCTCAGCAATATTCAACAGTGCGGTCAACACCTGCTGATGTTAATCGACGATGTTTTAGACCTTTCCAAAATCGAAGCTAGAAAAATGGAACTCTACCCGGAAGAGTTAAATTTTCTACATTTCACAAAAAACATTGCCGACCTCTTTCAGATGCGAGCCACTCAAAAAGGAATTTCCTTCACTTACGAACAAGTATCTCCCTTGCCTAGCTGCGTCCGTGTCGATCAAAAAAGATTGCGCCAAATTCTCATAAATTTACTCAGCAATGCCGTTAAATTTACGGAAACCGGCGGAGTGACTTTCAAAGTCGGCTATGTCGGCACGGGGGCCTGGAGTCGAGGTCAAGGAGAGAATTATGAATTCTCGATTTTGAGTTCGGAACTAAAAGAAAATTATATGCGCTTCACTCACAATGCGAAGGCAGCCAAACACGCTTTAAAAATCCGCTTTCAAATCGAGGATACCGGCACTGGAATAGACCCAAGCAAGTTAGAAGAAATATTTTTGCCCTTCCACCAAGTAGGAGGTAATACCTTTATTGAAGGTACAGGTCTAGGACTCTCGATCAGCCAGAAATTAGCGAAACTGATGGGAAGCGAAATTCGCGTCAACAGCACTTTGGGAAAAGGCAGCACTTTTTGGGTAGATTTAGAGCTGCCCTCCGTCAAACGGTACAAGGAGGTGTCTCCTTTGCGGGAAAAACGCTGGGTAGTCGGTTTTGTCGGTAACAAGCGCAAAGTCCTAATCGTGGACGAAAATCAGCTAAATCGCGATTTGTTGTGCAGGCTGCTGGGGCGTTTGGGCTTTGAACTTGTAGAGGTAGAAAACGGTCAAGAATGCCTCTGCAAAGCTGTTGAATTTCAACCGGATGTGATTTTAATCGACTTGCGGATGCCTGTAATGGATGGCTTAGAAACTGCAAGGAGACTGCGGCAGTTGCCGGAATTAAAAGATGTAGTGTTAATTGCTATGTCAGCTAGCGTTTTCGAGGCTACGCAGCAAGAGAGCATCCTCGCAGGGTGCGATGCTTTTCTTCCCAAGCCGATCGAAGCAAATCACTTTTTGGAACAGTTACGCGTGCACTTGGGACTAGAATGGATTTACGAGGAATCTTCGGAAAGCCAAAAACGCAAAACTCTCAGTTTGTCACCAGCATCTGATTTTCCTGCTTATTCTTCTCTGTTACCTGCGGCTTCTGAGTCGGTAGCAAAAATTTTGAAACTCGCAGCTATGGGCGACATTGAAGAAATTTTTGAGGAGAGTGCTAAGCTGGAAAGTTTAGATCAAAAATTAGTGCCGTTGGTATCGAAGCTGCGCCAACTTGCTAAGGGATTTAAACTCAAACAAATTCGGAATATTTTAAAGCAATATATCGAGGGGAAATAGTAGGACGATCGTGGTTGAAAGCTTGCCTGCAACCGATCGTCTAGATGCGCTGCAGCTTACCGCTGCGTTATGAAAGCCGGAGATCGGGCAATTGTCGATCGGGCAATTGTCACTGCAGGCGGTCGTAAGTCCCCACATTAAACAAGTTGTTTTGCCACGGAATAATTAGCCCTCTAGCGAGTCCGAGCAACTGCTGTTAAATGCCAGATATCTTTGGGTACAGCAGGGATTTTGATCGGCGCCTGCTCGGGTTCGCTCTTACCGTGTTTTGTACTATTTCAAACAACAATTTTCTGGTAAACTAAAGTGTAAAGTTGCCTTTGATCCCTAGACAGAAGTCCCAGGGTTGGCAGGCTATTTTTTGACAATAGAGTTTTTGAGAGAGTTGGGATTGAAATTACTTTGCCTCAGTAACGGCCACGGAGAAGACGCGATCGCCCTTCGCATCTTGCGGGAACTGCAACAGCACCCACATCCCCCAGAATTAGCCGTGTTTCCGCTAGTGGGCGAAGGGCAAGCTTTTGCTCAACTAGAAAACGCCCGCATCATCGGCCCGGTGCAGCGGATGCCTTCGGGCGGCTTTATTTACATGGACAGAAGGGAATTTGTGCGCGATGTCAGAGGCGGCCTGATTCAGTTGACCATAGCTCAGTTTAAAGCCATCCGCGCTTGGGTGCGGACGCAACAACAGTCGGGGAATCAAAACGGCGTTATTTTAGCCTGCGGGGATATTGTACCGCTGCTGTTTGCTTGGCTCAGCGGCGCGCCCTATGCCTTTGTCGGTACGGCAAAGTCTGAGTATTATTTGCGCGACGAGGACGGGCCTTTGGCTCGCAAATCCTTCGCAGGATCTGGGTGGATTTGGTCGCGATCGGTTTATTTCCCTTGGGAGCGCTGGTTGATGACTCGTGAGCGCTGTCGGGCTGTTTTTGCCAGGGATGCGCTCACCGCCGAGACTTTACAAAAGCTGGGAATTCCGGCTTACAATCTCGGAAATCCGATGATGGACGGACTCGAACCGGAAAACCCAGCGGGTTTTTACGGTCCTGACGCAGAGTTTCGGGAAAGCTCGCGATCGCTCGTCATCACGTTACTCCCGGGTTCTAGAGCGCCGGAAGCCTATGCTAATTGGCTGCTAATAGTAGAGGCTGTAGCCGGAATTTTGTCGCTGTTTGCCGAGCGCAAATTGTTATTTTTCGGAGCCATTTCTCCCGAGTTAAATTTAGAAGCTTTGCGACCTAGTTTAGAATTTTTCGGCTGGCGACAAGACGGCGAAACTAGAACGCACCGGCGAGAAGGAAGTATTTTGCGACCTCCTGTTTCCAGTCATCAAGAAATTCGGAAAGAATCTCCTAATTTGCTATTGCCCTTGACATTTGTCCAGAGAAACGCCACGATGATTTTGACTCAGCAAAGTTTTAACGATTGTTTGTACGAAGCCGATTTAGCAATAGCAATGGCAGGAACGGCTACAGAACAGTTTGTAGGTTTAGGAAAACCCGCGATCGCCATTCCCGGAAACGGTCCGCAATTTACTCCCGCTTTTGCAGAAGCTCAAAGTCGCCTGTTAGGCCCGTCATTAATTTTAGTCAAACATCCCGCCGAAGTTGCCGGCGCCATGAAGTCTTTGTTCCGCGACCCCGACAGGTTGCAGCTAATCGCTGAAAATGGCTGGCGCCGCATGGGAGAACCCGGTGCAGCAGCCCGAATTGCCAAGTGTTTAATTCAGCGGTTCGGCGGTGAAAGCAGCAATTCTCAATTGCCGACCACACACTAGCAACACAACATTATTGATGTCCCTACCGAATATCTTTAATTCTACTTTCTTTAAAAAAAATCTTGTTCAGTAACTACTAACTCCCCTTGTATGCAGTGAAGAATGCAAGTCCTCTGATTTTTATCAGGACTTGCATTCCGATACTGCAAACCAATTTTATTGTGGTTGTTCGAGTAGGGTGCGCCGGGCCGCGCAGCTTACTAAGGATCGCGAATTAAATAACTTACAATTTTAATTATTATTGTGGGATGGGCGTCCCGCCCGTCTTTTAAGGACGGGCG
>NZ_JAUBVJ010000073.1:0-42085 GCF_036702785.1 Microcoleus sp. AR_TQ3_B6
GTAGGGAGGGGGCGATTCTTAAATTATTTAGTAAAAAAATCACAGTTTGGGAGTATTGTTGGTAATTCGATCGCACAAATGTCTGTCCTCCTCCTTGACATCGGCATTAGTTCGCAGGTAATCCCGGACGCGCGAGCACGCATAAGCCAGTTCATCGAGTTTGAGAATTCGCTCCACATCCCACAAAATCACAGTGCGATCGTCCCCAACAGAAGCAATCTGTTTACCGTCGGGAGTAAACGCCACCCCCCAAACGTTCCCTTCATGTCCGGTTAGCGTCGTTATTTCTGTACCGTCAGTTTTCCAGAGTTTGAGTGCGCCAGTTGAGCCTCCAGTCACCAGCATTTGACCGTCAGGACTGAAATCAACTGCCATCACGCCTCTAGTATTTCCCTTGAGAGTTTTGAGCAACGTGCCCTCGCTTGTCCAGAGTTTAATCGTGTCATCCCTGCTGGCAGTTGCCAAAGTGCGACCGTCTGGACTGATAGCAACTTCCCAAATCGGGCTGCGATGGCCCTTGAGAGTCTTGGAAAACTTACCGTCAAGACTCCACAACCGAGCAGTGCTGTCGCTACTGGCGGAAACCAGCCTCTTTCCGTCAGGAGTAAAGTCCACATCGTAAACCCTAGCCTGATGCCCTTGGAAGGTTTTCAACAAAGCGCCACCCTTGTTCCACAGTTTCACCGTTTTATCGTTGCTGGCAGAAGCGAATAGCCGATTATCTGGACTGATTGCGATATCCCAGACTCCTGCCCCAAGCCCTGTTATGGTTTTCAGCAACGTCCCGTCAAACTGCCAGAATTTAATCGTTTTATCTTCACCGGCAGCAGCAAGGATGGGGGCGTTCTCCGTATTGGTAACGTTAGTAGCAGCAACGAAAGCAACAGAGTAAACAGCAGCCTTGTCTCCGGCAAAAGACTTCAGCAACGTGCCGTCTCGCGCCCAAACTTTGAAGCTGCCATCGGAACTGGCTGAAGCTAGCATCTTGCCGTCCGGGCTGAAATCCACATCCCAAATCGTGCCGCGATGTCCGTGAAGAACTTTCGAGAAAGGGTTTGTCGGGTTCCAGACTCGTGCGGTATTGTCGTCGCTAGCCGAGACAACCATTGGACTGTTGGGAATAAAGGCAAGACCGCGAATTCCAGATTGATGCCCTTTGAGAGTTTTCAGAAGTGTCCCGTCCGGCTTCCAGAGGTTGATGGTTCCGTCGGCGCTGGCGGAAGCAATCACATCGCCTGCTGTGGTGACGGCAAGTTCAAACACTTCCGAACTGTGACCGCTAAGAGTTTGTAGCAGCGTTCCGTCGAGTTGCCAGATTTTGACAGTGTTGTCAGCGCTGGCAGAGACAATGGCGGGACGTTTGGTGCCGCTATTGTCTGCAAGTAAGGCGAACTCAACATCCCAAACGGCAGCGCTGTGTCCTTCCAGCGTTCTCACCAGTTCACCGTCTAAAGTCCAAACCTTGACCGTACCGTCGGCGCTGCTAGAGGCGAGGAGGTTTCCATCCGGACTAAAGGCAACACCCCAAGCCCCACCTTGATGTCCCTTCAGAGTCTTGAGTGGTTTGCCCTCGGCACTCCACAGGCGAATGGTGCTGTCTTCGCTGGCGGAGGCGATGCGCTCACCGTCAGGACTCACCGCGATCGCCCAAATAGCTGCGCTGTGTCCCTGAAAGGTTTTGAGCAGCTTGCCGAACCGACTCCACAGATAAATGCTGCCGTCCACGCTGGATGTCACGATGCGCTGGCTGTCGGGAGTAAAACCGAGGGCGTAGACGCTGCTGACCTTATGCTGGAGAGTGTGCAGCAAGGTGCCATCGGGCTGCCAAAGTTTGACCGTTTGGTCGCCGCTGCCGGTAGCGATTAGCTGACCGTCTGGACTGGCATCAACTGCCAGAACCGGGCTGGAATGCGCCGACAGGCGATTGAATTCAGCCGTTCCGTAGATAGCTTGTTGCAGCACTTGTTGAACTTGCGATCGCAACTGGGGGCTGGAATTAGCGAGACTGCAGAGCCTGCGTCTTGCTTTGATGGCGCTTACGAGGGCGTCTAACCGCTGTTGGGAGGCGAATTGTCCGGAGGAGGAGGAGGTGAGGGCTTGAACTTCGCTGATGCGGGCTTGCTGTTCGCTGGTGACGGCGCGGTGATATTGCCACAGGGCGAGAATCCCGAATGCGATCGCAACTATCAGCAACCCACTCAACGCTGCAATAAACTTGCGCTGTCGCTTTGCTGTCTTTCTTTCATAAGCTACGCGCTTGCGTTCTTCTACCAGTCGCGCTTCGACTTCTTTAACTCTTTCTGCTTCCATTGCTTGCTGCATTTCCAGCCTGTCTAATTCACCCGAAGCAGCTAAAAATTGATAGTCCAAATCGCTCAAACTTTTCCCCTGCGCCCAAGCTTGAGCGTCTTTCAAGGCTTGTCCTCGCAACAGTCGGGAATAATCTGTTTGTTTGGAAGCGATCCAAGTTTCAAAAGTTTGGGAGTAGGGACGTAGTTTTCCTAATTGTTTTTCTACCCATTCGAGGTTAAAAACTTCTGCATAAATGCGGTTTTTAACTTTGAGTAATCCTGCTTTTTTTTCGACTAATCCAGATAGCACCAGTTCGATTTGTTCGCGGCTGTCGTCGGCACCGAGCCCCCCTGCCTCCCTTAATAAGGGGGGTTCTGATTGCCCCCCCTGTTGATCGGGGGGGGTTAGGGGGGGTTCTGATTGCAAGATTTGCTGGTAAATGCCTAGCAATCTTCCGGCGCGTTGTTCGTTTCGCAAGATGCGATCGCGTATCGTTTTGAGATGCTCTGGCTCGTCTTGCGATTCCCAGTTATTGACGATGTGCGATCGCACCAAACTATCGACCCAAAATGCCTCTGTTCCCGGGGGAATATTTACAAATCCGTCCGCCGTTTCCCGGCTGGCTCTATAGGCCAAATAGCAAATTTTCTGGGTGAGGAATGGCTGTCCTGAACTCCAAGCTAATATTTGTTTGAGAACGGCAGGAGGATTACTGACTGCACTCTCTAATCCTTTAACTAATAGTTGGGCTTGGGCCAGTTCAAAACCCTGCAAATCTATAGCCTGACCGATATTAAAAGGAGTTCGCTTTTTGTCAGCTATTAAATCGCTCGGCGTCGCTACTCCAAAAATTGCAAAACTAATGCGGTTATACTCGGGATTAATCGCTCGCTGATTGTAGCAAAACCGAATCAGG
The DNA here is from genome assembly GCF_036702785.1 of Microcoleus sp. AR_TQ3_B6. NCBI lineage: Bacteria > Bacillati > Cyanobacteriota > Cyanophyceae > Oscillatoriales > Microcoleaceae > Microcoleus > Microcoleus sp. AR_TQ3_B6. Next base: position 3,209 of record NZ_JAUBVJ010000073.1, read on the forward strand.
GCGAAAAAATCATCCACCGCGAAATCTAAACTGAGAATGCTATCGATTTCATCGATGAATATAAAGATGCGATCTTGGGGAAATTGAACCAGTAGGATATCTTCTATAAAATGACTCAATCTTTGCAGAAACGAGACATCTTCAGAGTCGCGCCACCAGGTTTTTAAATTAACTTGTCCTAAAAGATTGAAGCCGCGCCACAGTTCCCCAATCATACCTTTATACCACTGTAAAGGAGTGATGTTTTCGCTGCCGATGCGGGTCATGTCGATCGTACTGCATTGAAAACCTTCTGCTTGCAGTCGGTGCAGGGTGCGGACCAAGAGAGAAGATTTGCCCATTTGCCGCGAGTTGAGGACGTAACAAAAATCGCCGTTTTTTAAGGCTTGGTAGATTTGGTCGTCAGCTTTTCGCTTGACATAAGTGGGTGCATCTGTATTGAGACTGCCGCCAATTTGATAGGTGATTTCGGTCATAGGTAATAGTAATATCGTTTCCGGTTGCAGGGAAATGATAAAGTCAAGGTCAATAATTCCACATTCCCCCACGGACGACGGACAAATCCCAACGGATCGTCCCGACCAGTGTAACCGGAATTGATATAAGTTTGGAGCCGGCGAATTTTTAATTATTTAGTAAAAACAATCACTGTTTTGAAGTATTGTTGGTAATTCGATCGCACAAATGTCTGTCCTCCTCGTTCACTTGAGCATTAGTTCGCAAATAATCGCGGACGCGCGAGCACGCATAAGCCAGTTCATCGAGTTTGAGAATTCGCTCCACATCCCACAAAATGACAGTGCGATCGTCCCCAACAGAAGCAATCTGTTTGCCGTCCGGACTAAACACCACCGCCCAAACATTCCCCTCATGTTGGGTTAGCGTCGTTATTTCCGTGCCGTCAATTTTCCAGAGTTTGACTGCGCCAGATGCGCCTCCGGCCACCAGCATTTGACCGTCTGGACTGAAATCAACCGCCATCATGCCTCTAGTATTTCCCTTGATGGTTTTGAGCAACGTGCCATCGATCGTCCAAAGTTTAATCGTGTCATCCATGCTCGCACTTGCCAAAGTCCGACCGTCTGGACTGACAGCCACTTCCCAAATTCCACTTTGATGACCTTTCAAAGTCTTGTTCAAGCGACCGTCCAAACTCCACAACCGAACTGTGCCATCTGCACTGACAGAAACCAGCCTGTTTCCGTCGGGGGTAAAGTCCACATCGTAAACCCTAGCCTGATGTCCTGTGAACGTTCGTAGGGGCGGTGCCCCCGTGCCCGCCCTGCCGTCTCGCTTCCACAGTTTCACGGTTTTGTCGTCGCTGGCAGAAGCGAGGAACTGACCGTCTGGACTGACGGAGACATCCCAAACGCTCGCCCCATGTCCTGTTATGGTTTTCAGCAGTGTCCCGTCGAACTGCCAGAGTTTAATCGTTTTATCTGTACCAGCAAAAGCGAGTACAGGGGAGATATCTTCTTTGGCAAAGCTAGCAGGAGAGACGAAAGCAACCGAGTAAACGGGGGCCTTGTCTCCCGCAAAAGACTTCAGCAACGTACCGTCTTTTGTCCACACTTTGAAGCTGCCATCCGAACTAGCTGAAGCTAACATCTGACTGTCCTGGCTGAAGTCCACATCCCAAATGATGCCGCTATGTCCGTACAAGACTTTCGAGAAAGGGTTTGTCGGGTTCCACAGCCGAACGGTATTGTCGTCGCTGGCGGAGACAGCGATTTGAGTGTTGGGAATAAAGATAACGCCGCGAATTCCAGATAGATGCCCTTTGAGGACTTTCAAAAGCGTCCCGTCCGGCTTCCAGAGGTTGATGGTTCCGTCGGCGCTGGCGGAAGCAATGACCTCGCCTGTATCGCTGACGGCAATTTCCAACACTTCCGAACTGTGACCCCTGAGAGTTCGTAGCAGGGTTCCGTCGAGTTGCCAGATTTTAACCGTGTTGTCAGCGCTGGCAGAGAGAATGGCGAGACGTTTTGTGCCGTCACTGTCTGCGAGTCCGGCGAACTTAACGTCCCAAACGGCAGCCGCGTGCCCTTCCAGAGTTCTCACCAGTTTGCCGTCCTTAGTCCATACCTTGACCGTACCGTCGGTGCTGCTAGAGGCGAGCAGGTTTCCATCGGAACTGAAGGCAAGACCCCAAACCCCACCTTGATGTCCGCTTAGTGTCTTGAGCAGTTTGCCATTAAAGTCCCACAGGCGAATCGTGCTGTCTTCGCTGCCAGTGGCAATGCGCGAGCCCTCCGGACTGACGGCAATGTCCCATATCGCAGCGCTGTGTCCCTGAAAGGTTTTGAGGATCTTGCCGTCTCGATCCCACAGATAAATGCTGCCGTTGAGACTGGATGTGACCAGGCGCTGGCTGTCGGGACTGAATTTGAGCCCGAAGACAGCAGCCGGGTGTTGCAGGTTGTGGATCAGCGCACCGTCCCGCTGCCACAGCTTGACTGTGCGATCGCCGCCGCCGGTGGCGATGAGTTGGGCGTCTGGGCTGACATCAAGGCCTAGAACCACGCTGGAATGCCCCGTCAGGCGATTGAATTCTGCTGTTCCGTAGATGGCCTGTTGCAGCACTTGTCGAACTTGCGATCGCAACTGGGGGTGGGAATTAGGGAGACCCTCGAGCCTGCGTCTGGCAATGATTGCAGTGACGAGGGCGTCTAATCGCTGCTGGGAGGCGAATTGCCCTGTGGAGGAGATGCTGAGGGCTTGTATTTCGCTTTTGGCGGCGCGGTAATATTGCCAGAGGGCGAAAATGGCGGATGCGATCGCAACCATCAGCAACCCACTCAACGCTGCAATAAACTTGCGCTGTCGCTGTGCTGTCTTTCTTTCATAAGCTAGGCGCTTGCGTTCTTCTACCAGTCGTGCTTCGACTTCTTTTACTCGTTCTGCTTCCAGTGCTTGCTGCATTTCCAACTTATCTAATTCACCAGAAGCCGCTAAAAATTGATAGTCCAAATCGCTCAAACTTTTACCGGGCGCCCAGGATTGAGCGTCTTTCAGCGCTTGTCCGCGCAACAGTCGCGATTCGTCTTGTTGTTTGGCAGCGATCCAAGCATCAAATAGTTGGGAGTAAGGGCGCAGTTGCCCTAATTGTTTTTCTACCCATTCGAGATTAAATACTTCTTGATAAATTCTGTTTTTTACCTGCAAATACCCATGTTTTTTTACCGCTAAACCCGATAGCAATAGTTCGACTTGTTCTCGGCTGTCATCTGTGGGGACGGGCGGGCAGGCGGGCACCGCCCCTAGGCTTTGTAAGATTTGCTGGTAAATGCCTAGCAATCTTCCGGCGCGTTGTCCGTCACGGAGGAGGCGATCGCGTATCGTTTTCAGATGCTCGGGCTCGTCTTGCGATTCCCAGTTATTGACGATGTGCGAGCGCACCAAACTATCGACCCAAAATGCCTCTGTTCCCGGAGGAATATTTACTAATCCGTCCGCCGTTTCAAGGCTGGCTCTATAGGCCAAATAGCAAATTTTCTGGGTGAGGAATGGCTGTCCTGAAGTCCAAGCTAATATTTGTTTGAGAACGGCAGGAGGATTACTGACTGCACTCTCTAATCCTTTAACTAATAGTTGGGCTTGGGCCAGTTCAAAACCAGGCAAATCTATAGCCCGACCTATATTAAAAGGAGTTCGATTTTTGTCAGCTATTAAATCGCTCGGCGTAGCTACTCCAAAAATTGCAAAGCTAAGGCGGTTATACTCGGGATTAATCGCTCGCTGATTGTAGCAAAACCGAATTAAGGCAAAAAAATCATCGACCGCGAAATCCAAACTGAGAATGCTATCGATTTCATCGATGAATATAAAGATGCGCTCTTGGGGAAATTGAACCAGCAGGATATCTTCTATAAAATGGCTCAATCTTTGCAAGAAAGAGACATCCTCTGAGTCGCGCCACCAGGTTTTAATATTAACTTGTCCTAAAAGATTGAACCCGCGCCACAACTCGGCGACCATACCTTTATACCACTGTAAAGGAGTAATATTTTCACTGCCGATGCGGGTCATGTCGATCGTGCTGCATTGAAAACCTTCTCCTTGCAGTCGGTGCAGCGTGCGGACCAAGAGAGAAGATTTGCCCATTTGTCGCGAGTTGAAGATGTAACAAAATTCGCCAGCTTTTAGGGCTTCATAAAGTTCGGAATCTGCTTGCCGCACTACGTATGTAGGCGCATCACTGGCGAGACTGCCGCCAATTTGGTATGTAACCTGGGTCATGCCGTTTGTGGGTTGATTTAAAATTGAAAGTTTAGTAAAAGAAGATGCAGTCTGAGCGTTGTTTTTGTCACCATCTCTACTAAATTATAATCCCTCGGTAAAGTTTAGGTTTCCCAAGTAATTGTTATTTAATAAAATTGACTAAGTAATAACTATAAGTTATTATATATAGCAATCCTAATGATTATACTCGTTACCAGGCTCTGCCTGGTAACGCATATCCGGAGGAAGAGCCTCCATAGTCTGGGCCGAGGCAGAGCCTCGCTTACATCGGTTAAGAGGCAGAGCCTGGAAGTTAAACCAGGCTCTGCCTGGTAACGAGTAGAATCATTTAGGATTGCTATAGCAATCCTAAATCATTGGTAAATTTCTTACTCCATCCCCTTTGTAAGGGGAGGGTGGGGGTGGGGTAAAAAAATTACGACTCCTGCAAGGATTGCTATACAATATAGCCTAATGTAAATTTATATTGACATTAAAATTAACAACAAATAAGGAGAATCAATATGCTCATTCAAGAACAGCCGATCCAGTCTAAACAAATGACCCTAGACGAGTTTCTGGACTGGTATCCAGAGGGTCAAGGTCGCTTTGAACTACATGATGGAGCCGTTATCGAAATGCAAGCAACTGGAACTCACGAACAAGTAGGGGGCTTCCTAGCCCTCAAAGTAGGTGTTCAGATTGAACGTTTGGCTTTGCCCTATTTCATTCCCCGCCAAGGAATTATTAAGGCTATTGATTCTGATAAGTCTGGCTACAGCCCTGATGTGATGGTGTTAGATTGGCAACAAATCGAAACCGAACCGATGTGGAAAAAACGCTCGACTATTACCCGAGGTGAAACTATCCGTTTAGTCATCGAAATCGTGAGTACGAATTGGCAAGATGACTACTTGATAAAGTTAGCCGAATATGAAAAATTGGCAATTCCTGAATACTGGATTGTCGATTACTTAGGGTTAGGCGGCAGAAGATATATTGGCAACCCCAAGCAACCAACTATTTCCGTCAACCAATTAGTTGACGGTGAGTATGTAGTCAATCAGTTTAGAGGTGATGATGTGGTGGGATCCCTTGCCTTCCCCGATTTAAACTTAACGGCAGAACAGATTTTTCAAGTGGGGCAATAACTAAATAAAGTTGTGCGAACCAAAATACAGGCGGTACAACTCGCAGCTTAGCGTACAGCGGTTATTATCGATATAAATCAACCCCATACTAACTAATTTAGAAGCTACTATCGGATCTAATTCCACGCCTTGCTCAGATTTTACCACTTGTTTAAGTGCCACCGCAAGTTCGGGATACTCTTGCAATGTCACCCAAAAACTCCGCAAGTAATCTTTATAAATTCCTGCTATTGTGGGAGCTTCTTCTAGTAGCTGATCTAGGGTTAAACTGTTTTGACAGAGGTGGTAAAAAGCGAGCCGCACCAGATAAGGATGTCCCCCCACCATTGCCATCAGTCGCTCGGCATCGGGCCTATCTGTCCAATCCAGTCCGTGACGCTGGGCTAAAGCAAGTATCTGCTCTTCTGTAAAATAGGGCAATTCCAGCGGCAAACCGACATTAAAAGGCGATTCAGTGAGCTTTAAAGGAATATAAATTTCTGTGGAGTGAAGAACAACTAACCGCAGTTTTGCCAAAGTTTTAATCCGCTTTGCTTCTTCATGCCAGCTTCGCAGCAGTGGCAAAAATTCTCGGGCAATTTTTGGATACTCGAAAATTCTATTTACTTCATTTAAAGCTAAGACAAGAGGAGTATTTATTTCTGCTAATACATATTGTTGCAAATAGATAGTACAGCTTACTTTGCTACCCATATCTTCATCCCAATAATCATCTAATAGAGGTGGCAATTGTAGGTAGCGGCTGATGTTGGCACAAAACCAGCGCAAGAATTTATCTAGGTTGTCTACAACAGATTCCTCGGCTTGCTGAAAATCCAAACTTACAGTTCGGCAGCCAAGAGAATTGGCGCGATCTAAAATCCTTAGCAGGAGGGAGCTTTTACCCATCTTCCTGGGAGCTTTAATCCGCAGAACACTTCCTGGTTTGCCAATCTCTTGATACGCGAGTTCTTCAATTAGCGGGTGATGTATATAAAATGGCGAACCGAGGGGTACGGGAGAGCCGGGATATTCTAAAACTGTTGCTAGGCATTGGCTGCGGGTGAATTCTTCAATTAATGCTCCTTCCTCTGCTGTTAGGGAACGCGATTCTAGAGTGGAACGAAAATTTGATTTGCTAATAGGTTTCTGCATGATTCCAGAGAGAGATTGCCATAAGCCAGAGGCGATGTTTCTGAGATAATGCTCTCCGTAATTAGAGGTATATGCGATGCTTGTATAAGTCTTTCCTTCCCAAACTTGGCGGAGGATAATTTCTTGTACTGGATGTAAATCTTTTTGCAATCGGGCACGAGTTAGCTGTACTACCTCATCTATGGTCATAAGTTGCCATTATTCTGTAAGTGTATGCTTGATATTATCACTTATGATTGACTCTAAAGCCGATCGCCTATTTGATTGTGACGCGAGCCTATAGCGATATTTCTCAGGGGATAACAGGTCAAATCCGTTCAATCTCACCGAAGCGCACCAATATCAATCAAGGATTCAGCGGTAACTGAGCGCCATCACCCAATTTCAAGAGGTGCTGGCGGGGGTCCTTAGGTAGCAGCGATTACTTTTTCTCGATCGTCAACAAAAATGTCATGCAGGTGTCACAGTTGGTCGTGAACCCACAATTAAATATGTGACAATTGACCTTGCGAAAGCTGAGTAGATGGATGTTATTTTAATTAAATCTAGTTTAATATGTCTGCATCTACTCCTCGCAAGTGTTAAGTATAAAATCCTAATTCTTCTTTTTGTGCCAGCAGGTTTTTTAATTTTCCTGTAAGCCCTGTTAAAAAGATTAGCAAATAATCGAGTTGATGTGATGCAAATGGTACATAAAATCTTTCCTAATTATTTTATTCCTCACGGCCATTGCTATTTGTGGAAGCCTGGGTTAGTGGGGCTGCACATTTTGTCCGATGGTTTGATAGCCGTGGCTTATTTTTTGATACCGATCACGCTGATTTATATTGTCAATAAGCGGAAAGACGTGCCTTTTGACTGGGTTTTCATGCTGTTTGGCTCTTTTATTGTCTGCTGCGGCATTACCCATCTTATGGAAATATGGACGCTGTGGCATCCTAATTATTGGTTCTCTGGCTTTCTCAAAGGGATTACGGCGCTGATTTCGCTATGTACAGCAGCAGTGCTGGTGGAACTAATCCCAAAAATCTTGGCTATCCCCAGTCCCGATCAACTGGCGGCGGCAAATTTGGCTTTACAAATTGAGATTGGCGATCGCCAGCAAGCTGAGGAAGCACTCTCCCAATTAATGCTGGAATTGGAAAAACGGGTTATGGAGAGGACGCTGGCTTTAGAAGTTGCTAATGAACTTTTGCAACAGGAAAATCGCGATCGCTACTTGGCTGAAAATTCATTGCGGCGATCGGAAGCTAAACTGCTAGAACAAACTCAGCAGCTAGAGAACACTGTGCAACAACTTAAAGGCACCCAAGCTCAACTCGTACACAATGAAAAAATGTCGTCTTTGGGCCAAATGGTAGCTGGCGTTGCTCACGAAATCAATAACCCTGTTAACTTCATTTATGGCAATCTGGTTCCGGCTGAGGAATACATTAAAGACCTTTTGGAATTGATTAAGGTTTATCAAGTTTATTACCCCACTCCTGCCCCGGAAATTGCAGACAAGATTCGCAGCATCGATCTCGATTTTATTTTAGAAGACGTGCAAAAACTTTTTGGTTCTATCAAGAGTGGAGCAGAGCGGATTAGCCATATTGTTAAATCTTTACGCACCTTCTCTCGCCTAGACGAAGCCGATATGAAAAAGGTAAATATCCATGAAGGTATCGACAGCACTTTAATGATTTTGCAGCACCGCTTGAAAGAACAAGCAAAACGTCCGCCTATCCAAGTTATTAAAGAGTATGGAGATTTGCCCGAGTTGGAATGCTACGCTGGACAGCTTAACCAAGTATTTATGAATATTTGTTCTAATGCTATTGATGCTTTAGAACAGATGGCGCAGCAGGGAGATTCGACCAAAGGCTATTGGCAAAAAAGATTCCCTGACCACTTACTATATACCCATTGCCCACTGCTAACAATTCGCATCCGCACGCTTTTAGTTGATGGCAAGTGGGTGCAGATTCGCATTGCTGATAATGGCAATGGCATAGATTCTGACGCAATCGCTAAAATTTACGATCCCTTTTATACGACCAAACCTATCGGTTCTGGGACGGGCCTGGGTTTGGCGATTGCTTATCAAATTATTCAAACCCATGAAGGTTATTTGCAGTGCAATTCAGAGCTGGGGAGAGGAACTGAGTTTATCATTGAAATTCCTTGTCGAGCGCCCCTGTGCAATCGCAATGTTGCCAACAAGCAAGCTGTGATGAACACTTCTTGTTGAGGCGGTAATAACTAATTTCTAATTCGGCGATAATGTTCGGTTTTTTTTACTTTTTTGCCTAACTTAGGCATCATCAAATTTATATTGTATGCCAACAGGAAAATATTATGTGGGAATTCGTCAAAAATATCTTTTCTCCAACTCAGTATATGCCGCACGGTCACTGCTATCTGTGGCAAACGCCTTTGGTGTGGCTGCACGTCACCAGCGACTTTTTAATCGCGATCGCCTACTATTCAATTCCGGCGATGCTGATTTATTTTGTTTTTAAGCGGCGCGATGTTCCTTTCTTAGGAATATTTGCTTTATTTGGTGCATTTATTATTCTTTGCGGCACGGGTCACTTGTTAGAAATTTGGACGCTGTGGCATTCCGCTTATTGGCTGTCGGGAATTGAAAAAGCAATTACTGCACTGGTTTCTTGTTACACTGCGGGAGCGATGGTAACGCTATTGCCCCAGTTTTTATCATTAAAAGCTCCCCAAGAAGTAGAAGCAGTTAATCTTAAGTTGCAGCGTGAAATCGGCGTGCGTGAAGATGCCGAATCAGCTTTACGCTGTGCTTATGAAGATTTAGAAATTAAAGTGCGAGAGCGCAATGCCCAGTTGATAGAAACCAACACTTGCTTAGAAAGGGAAGCTCGCGAGCGCCAGCAAGCCGAGTTAAAATTGCGAGCAGTCACCGAACGCTTCCAATATTTACTGGCGACGACTCCTGCAGTAATTTTTAGCTGCAAATTAGGCGGAAACCATGAGGTAACTTTTGTCAGCGAAAACATTGTTTCAATGATTGGTTACGAAGCGCAAGAATTTATGGATGGTTCCCTTGATTGGCATAGCCTCATTCACCCCAAAGATCGAGAAATTGTAGATACTGCATACGCTCAGATATTGGAAAAAGAATCGATTTCCTACGAATACCGCGAACTGCACAAAGACGGTAGTTATCGCTGGATATACGATGAGGTTAAGTTGGTCAAAGATGCTGCTGGGATACCTGTAGAGTGCGTTGGTTATGGAGTAGATATTACTGCTCGCAAACAGGCGGAACGAGCCTTGCAGCAACAACTAAAAAGGGAGCGGCTAGTGAATTCCATTCAAGAGCGGATTCGTTCCTCTCTTAACCTAGAAGAAGTGATGACAATGGCTGTGGAAGAAGTGCGGCAGTTTTTGTCAACAGACAGGACTGTTATTTACCGCTTTAACCCAGATTGGAGTGGATTTATCGCCGTTGAGTCGGTAGCAGCCGATACCATGCCGATTTTGGGAATTGACATTAACGATTCTTGCTTTCGAGAAGGCTACGTTTCTTTTTACCAGCAGGGACATCTTCGCGCCATCGACAATATTTATACGGCAGGTATTTCAGAGTGCCACATTAATTTACTGAGGCAGTTTGAAATTAAAGCTAACCTCGTGGTTCCCCTTTTGCAAGGTGAAAATTTGTGGGGGCTACTCATTGCTCATCACTGCCGCAGTCCAAGGTATTGGGAGTCTTCTGAGATAGAATCTCTCAAGCAAATTTCCGTGCAGCTAGCAATTGCCATCCAGCAATCCACTCTTTTTGAACAAGCCAAAACTGAAATTCTCGAACGCAAATTGGCAGAAACAGCCTTACAAAAAGCTGTCGTAGCTGCTGATAAAGCTAACCGCGCCAAGAGCGAATTCCTTTCTTCTATGAGCCACGAATTGCGTACTCCCCTGAATGCCATTCTGGGATTTAGTGAGGTGATGGTGCGCGATTCATCTCTAAACAATCAACACCGACAGCACCTAGAAATTATTAATCGCGCCAGCGAACACTTGCTTTCTCTAATTAATGACATTTTGGAAATGTCCAAAATTGAATCCGGCCGAACTCAGCTTAATGAAAGCAGTTTTAATTTAATCAAACTGCTAGAAACTTTAGAAGAGATGTTCCGATTGAAAGCTGTATCTAAGAAATTGCAGCTAAAATTTGAAGTGGCTGAGGGCGTACCGCACTTTGTTAATGGAGATGAATGTAAATTGCGCCAAATTTTGATTAATTTATTAGGAAATGCTATCAAATTTACAGAGACGGGTAGCGTTACCTTGCAAGTGAAAATGAAGGTAGAAGAAAGCTGGGCGGTTGAAACCGCAGAGTTTGCGGACATACAAACAAAACCCGCCGACGCGGGTTCTAATCATTCCGAAAGCTTGGCGGTGGAAACCGCAGAGTTTACGGGCCTACAAACAAAACCCGCCGATGCGGGTTCTGAACAGTGCGCCCATGGGGACTTTTATGGGGTAGATGCGGATTCTATTCGCCCGGTATTTTTACAAAAGTCGGAATTTTTACGCCTTCAGTTTGAAATTGAAGATACTGGTCCTGGCATTGCGGCAGAAGAAATGAATAAATTATTTGAACCGTTCGAGCAAACAAAAACAGGTCATAAATCTCACCAGGGGACTGGATTAGGTTTACCAATTAGCCGCAAATTTGTACAAATGATGGGAGGAGACATTACTGTCAGCAGTACGCCTGATTTAGGAAGTAAGTTTGCATTTGATATTCAAATCAGGTTGGCCGATCCTACCGATGTTAAAATGCTTAAACCGCAGAAAAAAGTAATTGGTTTAGCACCGGATCAACCAGAATACCGGATTTTGGTGGTTGACGATTGCGCAGATAACCGCCTAGTCTTAGTAAGATTATTGTCGTCCATAGGCTTGCTTGTCCGAGAAGCTGAAAATGGTCAAGAAGCTGTTGCTGTATGGGAGGATTGGCAGCCGCAACTGATCTGGATGGATATGCGGATGCCGGTGATGGATGGCTACGAAGCCACAAAACAAATTAAAGCTCATCCTCTCGGGAAAACAACCGTGATTATTGCTCTGACTGCTAGCGCTTTTGAAAACGAACGAAAATGTATTTTAGCAGCAGGCTGTGATGATTTTATACCTAAACCCTTCGAGGCAAAAATATTATTTGCTAAAATGGAAGAGTTTTTAGGAATCCGCTACGTTTACGACGAACCATTTGATACAGATGATACAAAACTAGAAAAGGAAAGCGAAATTAGCGGAGTTTCCAGCAATCAATCTGTAGAAGCACTGCTCGGTCAAATGCCTCGGGAATGGGTGGAGAAGATATATAATGCTGCTCAGCAATGTTGCGACGATAAAATTATTGAGTTGATTGAGGAAATGCCTAGAGAATTCGCTCCTGCTTCACAAAATTTAACTACTTTAGCGCAGAATTTCCTATTTGACGATATTATAGAGCTAGCAAAATCGGCAGTTACGGCAGGTCACTGTTAATATCTTGTATCTATAAAAAATACCGTGCTCCCATGAACAGCAATCAATCTGCTACACTTCCCGCCAGCATTCTAATAGTTGATGATACCCCAGATAACGTGCGGCTTTTATCTACAATTTTGACCGCACAAGGGTATCAGGTTCGTAAAGCGCTGAATGGGCAAAGGGCGATCGCTACAGTGCAGGAGTTTCCGCCGAATCTAATTCTGCTGGACGTGATGATGCCTGAGATGAATGGATATGAGGTTTGTGCACAGTTGAAAGCTTCACCAAAAACCAGTTCTATTCCAATCATTTTTTTAAGCGCCTTAGATGACGTTTTAGATAAGGTGAAAGCCTTTGATGTGGGAGCAGTTGATTATATTACGAAACCTTTTCAAAATAAAGAAGTATTGGCACGAGTGGCAAATCAGTTAACAATTCAAAGTCAGCAAAAGCTACTTCAAGAGCAAACGCAGCAATTAGAAGAATTTGTCGAACGTTTGCAAAACGAAATTAAAGAGCGGCAGGAGGTGGAGCTAGCTTTACGGGTTGCTCAACAAGAATCCGATCGTTTATTGCTAAATATTTTACCGTCGGCGATTGTTGAAAATTTGAAAAAAGGCGAGGGTGCAGCAGCCGAGAGATTTGAGTCAGCAACAGTCCTATTTGCCGATATTGTTGGTTTTACGTCTCTTGCTGCCAGAATTTCAGCTATGGAAGTGGTAAATTTCCTCAACCAGATTTTTTCAAAGTTTGACGAACTAACTGAAAAACACGATTTGGAGAAAATTAAAACAAGTGGGGATGCTTATATCGTAGCAGCGGGGGTGCCGGTGCCGAGGGCAGATCATGCAGAAGCGATCGCGAATATGGCCTTGGATATGCAGGAAGCGATCGCTGATTTTAAAACTGAAACGGGCGAACCCTTCCAAATTCGGATTGGCATTAATACAGGCCCAGTAGTTGCTGGCGTCATTGGCACTAAAAAATTCATCTATGACTTGTGGGGAGATACTGTTAATGTTGCTTCTCGGATGGAATCTCAAGGATTACCGGGGTATATTCAAGTTACTACTGCTATTTACGAGCTGTTAAAAGATCGGTATGTATTTGAGGAAAGAGGCGCGATCGCGGTTAAAGGTAAAGGAGATACGATCGCCTATTGGCTAAAGGCTAAAAAAGATGATGCGGCGGTTGCAACCTATTCTTGTCACAGGAAGTCCACTCCTAGCGAAGTAAGAGAGTACCCAGAGGCCCGAGTTCTTTAAGAAGTCGGGCATCTAACGCAGCAGCTAGCGATCGACCTCGCACTAATCCTTAAAAAATGAAAATAATTTGCAGTTTCCAATTGGTATTTTCCCCGAGGATCTCAATGCGATCGATAAACTCTCGAAAATAGAACCTGCGTTCCGATTCCGACAAGTCCAGCCAAAATTGGGGAAGAGAAACAGTTTGAGCTATTTCTCGCAAATTCACTGGCGGCAGTTGGGCTAATTTGCTTTGCAGTTGGGCAATTTCCGTGCGGATTTTGTAGGCTCTAAACTCTGCCGTTTCTGTGTCTAAAATGCCGCTTTCAATCAGGGCGGGAAGTTGCTCTAGGATTTCTTGTTTCGATGCGATCGCTTGTTCAGTTCCTGCTTTGATTCCGTTGAGATCCGGCATTTGCAGCGCGGCGACAGCAGCGGGCAAATCCCGACAGATTCCTTCAATGGTTGATTGCAATATTTCTTGGTAGGAAAAGCCACTGCATTTAGGCTGAAACTGACAGTTAATCGGCCGCAAATAAAGGTATTCTCTATCTTTGCGGTAGGAGGTGACTTTGGCAACTGTCATGGGCGATTTGCATTCGGCACAAATGGCTAAACCTGCGAGGGAACGCGGGGCGCTGGCACTGCGGGGAGAAAGGCGGCGGTTGCGGCGCAGCAATCTGTCTATTTGCGCGGCTTCTTCTCGGGAAATAATCGGGACGTGGGTATTAGAAATTACTTGGCCGTTTTGATATTCCAAATCGCCTCGGTAGGCGGGATTTGTCAGCCAGCGGCGGCCTGTGCTGACGGAGATTTTTTTGCTGTATTTCTTGGCTAAATACCGCACGGAACCGCGCAGGGAACCGTAGATTAGAAAGTGTTCAAAAAAGTCTTTGACGGCGGCGGCGGCCGATCGATCGATCGTGTAGCGCTCTTTGCCGCGCCGATAGCCGTAGGGAGCCTTACCCGGTGGAATCCGGGATTTGATGCGGTTGCGGGCGTGTCCTTTGCGAATGCTGCGGCTGTGTTGGCTGCGCTGGAGTTCTGCGAGGATTTGCAGCAAGTTTTTGCGGTTTCGGGGCTCTGTTTCTGTTTGTACGATGATTTCGACGCCGAGGTTTTCGAGTTGGGCCAGGTGCGAACACACTTGCTGTAATGTGTCGCCGAGTTCTTCAAAGCGCTGAATTAACAGGTATTTGACTGGTTCTGTTTGGCAGTCTTTGAGGAGTTGTTGCAGTTGTTGCCGCCCTCCTATGTCTTGATATATTCGATCGACCTCTTGGCCCCAAATTTCCGGTGCTGGTGCTGCTTCTAGTAGCGGTTCGGTGTAAGAATAGGCGATGATTTTCATCTGTTACTCGCTGAGTTCGATGATGTTGCCGTCGGGATCTTGGGTAAATAATGCCGCTCGACCTGACGCGCTCATTTGGAACGGGCAATTGTGAGCCATTAATTGTTGTTTGGCTGCCTCTAAGTTGGCAACTGAAAATGCTAGATGTCGGTTGCGTCCTAATTTTTCATGGTCTACGGCATCTGGTATAATTGTTGCAGCTACAATTAGGTGGATCTGGAAGTTGCCGATTTGATACCAGCTACCGGGAAATTTTAATTTTCTATCTATTTTTGACAGTCCTAATATGCTGCTGTAAAATTGTTCTGATTTTTCGATGTTGGAAACGAGTATGGCGCTGTGGAGGGCTTGAGTAATTTGCATTTTTTTGGGTGGGGTTGGTTTTTTTTACCGCTGATGTAGGCAGATGAGCGCTGATTAACGCAGATTAGTTGATGTTTTTGGGGGTTTTAATATGATAACATTTTCCCTGGCTCTTAACATATCCAAAGATGTAAATAGGTCAGGGGAAAAAACCATAATTGAAAATCGGGAATTGTAGAGGCGCTTTTAGTGAGAGTCTATGGTAGCACCTAGTTTACTACTGCAAAACCCGCTCTCTCCCCATGTTATATTTATTTGTACTCGGTTACTTATAAATTATGAAAGGCTAAGAAGTATTGTTGGCTGGTTCGACGGGCTGAGTTTGACAAGCGAATTTCAAAGGTGGTACCCGCCACGTGATTTATCCGTGGAATCAATCCCTTTTCGAAAATCGAAAATCCTCAAGCCCCGGCATTTATCCGTGGGGTCAATCTAAAATCTAAAATCTAAAATCTAAAATCGATTGACTGTGGGTTGGCGTGGGGGCGAAGAGCAGGTTGGACAATTGGTGGCTTGCTGTGCTGCTAAAGCTGGAGTGGTGGCGCTCACAAAGGCGATCGCAAATAAAACAAAAGGTACTAATATCTCGGCTAATACAGTCCTCTCCAGTGCGATCTATCCTCCGACAAATCGCTCGGCCATGGGTTCGGAAAATGCTCACCAATGGGTGAAATCTCAATCTCTAGCTCAAGTAATTTGCTTTCTTGGTTCGGAAGCTGCCAAAGATGTTCGCGGCGCCGCTATGGGGGTTTACGGCAGCATTTGAAAAGTTAATCAACCTATTGTAAACTGCCCGGTGGGAGTGTTTTTAACAATGGTTTCTCAAAAAGGTGCGATCGCGTCTGGATCGGGCAAATTGCGTCTGAGCAATGTCTTGGTGGTTCCCTTTGTACTCCAAATTTTGGCTGCAGTTGGCTGCGTGGGATATCTGTCTTACAGAAACGGAGAGCAGATAGTCAACGATATTGTTAGTCAGTTGCGGCACGAAGTGAGTGCGAGAGTTTACGAACGTGTCCAAACCTATCTGGAAGCTCCGCCACTGGTGAATCAGATCAATCAGGATGCTTTACCTTTGGGGGTGTTGAACTTTGACGATTTGGAGCAAGCTCGACCCTATTTTTGGAAACAAGTTCTGCAATTTAAATCGATCGGCTACGCGGGAATTGCCAATGAAAAAGGTCAGTACCTGCGTGTGGGTTGGGTAAATCGGCTGGTTGGACTTGAACAACCTCAGCTTGCCCAGCAACTGATTCCGGGGGGTGGCGACTTGATATTTTACAACCTTGACTCTAAGGGAAACCCAACAACAATCGACAAAAACACGCCCAATTATGACGTTCGCACGCGCCCTTTTTACAGCGTTGCTGTTGAGAAGAAACAGGCAGCTTGGAGTGAAGTTTATATTAATTTTGGCTACGGTACGCTGCAAATTAATGCGAGTCTACCCTATTACGATGCCGCAGGGAAACTAATTGGCGTGCTGACTTGCCAGATGGGACTAGATCAAATTCGCCACTTCCTGCAAACCTTAAGCGTGGGTAATTCTGGTCAAGTATTTATCATTGAACCCCACGGTGAGTTAATAGCCACTTCGGTTAAAGAACAGCCTCTTTCGGTAGGAACTGGCAAAGATACAAAACGGATCAAAGCACAGGAAAGCAGCAACCCGCTGATGCGTCAAAGTGTGGTTTATCTGCTCGAACGCTTCCAGCATTTGGAAAACATCGATCAAACTGTTCAACTTGACTTTAAGCTGAACGGTGAGCGGCAATTTATTCAAGTTTCTCCGCTAACTGACAAATACGGTCTCAATTGGCTGATTGTAGTTGTAGTTCCTGAAGCCGACTTTATGGGGCAAATTTATGCTAACACTCGCCAGACCATTTTGCTGTGTATTGTGGCTCTAATTGTCTCTGTTGGAGTGGGTATTCTCACTGCTAGCTGGATTACTCGCCCCCTGAACCAAATTGCTCGAGCTTCAGAATATCTAGCAGGTGGTGTTCTCAACCAGAACGTTGATTCCAGTCGGATTTTTGAAATTAAAACTTTAACAAGTTCCTTTAACAGCATGGCGATACAACTGCAAGAATCCTTTGAAACTCTAGAAGATAAAGTCAAAGAACGCACCTCTGAACTCGCCACAGCCACTCAACAAATTGCCGATCTCAACCAGCGCCTGAAAGCGGAAAACCTCCGCATGAGTTCCGAACTCGATATCCTCAAACAAATGCAGCAGTTAATTCTGCCCAAACCTGCGGAATTAGCAGCAATTGAAGATTTAGAAATTGCCGGATTTATGGAACCAGCCTCGGAATTAGGTGGTGATTACTACGACGTACTTTGTACTAACGGGGTTGTCACGATTTGCATCGGCGATGTCACCGGACATGGCTTAGAAAGCGGTATTTTAATGGTGATGACTCAAGCTGCTGTCCGCACTCTTCAGGAAATGCCCGAATCCGACCCGGTGCGCTTTTTAGATACTCTCAACCGCACTATTTATAAAAATCTCCAGCGCATGAACTCCGAAAAAAATCTGACGCTAGCTCTGCTCAACTACGCCGATCGCACAATTAGTATCAGCGGTCAACACGAGCAAACTATTGTGGTCAGAAAAGGCGGTCAAATCGAGCAGATAGACACAATAGATTTAGGATTGCCGCTCGGCTTAGATGAGGATATTTCAGAGTGGATCGGTCATGTTTTAGTAGACTTAGAGCCGGGGGACGGGGTGGTGCTGTACACCGACGGCATCACGGAAGCCAGAAACACCAGCAAACAATTCTACGGGATCGAAAGACTCTGTGAAGTGGTTTCTCAAAACTGGCATTTGAGCACCGAACAAATCAAGCAAGCCACCATCGAGGATTTGCGAGAATTTATTGGAGAAGAAAAGGTATTTGATGACATTACTTTGCTAGTTTTGAAGCAAAAGGGCAATATTGTGTATAATTTGTGATTGACTCTCATCAACCCGGTTTCTCATATCGCTCTTTGATTTAGTGCCGAAGCATCGAAGCCGAAGAAGCAGAAGAAGCAGAAACCGGATTTCTCGATCGGCCCGTGTAAGCTGTAGTAATTTACAGCGAGCGAATGAAACAATTTTGTGCTCCCAGATTCGGGAGGAGAAATTATGAAACCCCAAATAAATGTAGCAGAATTTACATTTCCCGAAAAATTCACTACGCAGCTACAGGACTTGATGCAAAAACTTGAGGAAGTCGAAGAGGAAAAAAATATCTATGAAACTTTAGTAGAAATTATCACGCAACACTCTACGGATCTTGAAAACCAGATGCGTGATAAAAATCGAGAGATGCAGACTTACATTCAGCAGGTCAAAAAGGTGATAGATGCAGCTATTGCTGTGAAAAATAACAGCTTTGAACCCCAGATATTGTCAGATGTGGCAGCGCGTAGTGATGCACTGGGAGAACTGGCACAGGTATTCTCGCATATGGTGGAAACCGTGAAAGCGCGGGAACAGGAATTAGAGAAACTTTTGCAGGGCTATGGGCGTTTTATTCCGGATGAATATCTGCAATTTCTCGGCAAGCAGAGCATAGTTGATTTCCAGCTTGGAGATCACGTGAGCAAAGAGATGGCAATCATGTTTTCCGATATGCGTTCGTTCACCACGATGGCGGAGCAAATGACTCCTCAAGAAAACTTTGACTTCATCAATACCTATTTACAGCGAATTAGTCCCGAAATTCGCAATCACAACGGTTTTATTGTCAAGTATATAGGAGATGGAGTGATGGCAGTTTTTCCCGAGGGCGTTGATGATGCTATTCAGGCAGGAATTGTGATGCTGGAACAGTTGCAAGAATACAATCAAAGCCGTCAAATAAATGGGTACATACCGCTGAATATTGGCATTGGTATCCATGTCGGTGATACAATGGTGGGGATTATTGGAGACGCGAACCGGATGCAAGCCGATGCGCTATCCGATCATGTCAACCTCACGGCGCGTCTGGAAAGTTTAACTAAGTATTATGGCGTATCTTTATTAATTTCAGGAGATGTGGTACAACGTTTGAGTCAACCAGAAAAGTATCATATTCGATTTTTGGATCGGGCTATTGTCAAAGGTAGACAAGAAGCGATTACTGTTTGCGAGGTGTTAGATGTTGAACGAGAACCAGTGCGATCGCTCAAAATTCAAACTCTGCCTATTTTTGAGGAAGGACTCGAACAATATTGTCAGGGAAATTTTGCTAATGCCAAAGTTTGTTTTGAACAAATAGTGGCAATAAGTCCCGCCGATGAACCAAGCAAACTTTACCTAGAACGCATCCAAGCACTTTTAGAAAATAGTATTCCCGCTAACTGGAATGGCGTGTGGAAATTTACCCAGAAGTGATATCAATTTCGGTTACACCGTTCGGGATGGTCCGTAGGTCCGTGGGGTAAGGGGGAATGATTGACCTTGGCTTTATCATTCCTATCCAACCGGAAACGATATGACATACAAATTAATTGGGAGTATAAAAAAAATGACATCTGGAAGCTTACAAACTGTGACAGAAATCTGTGGAGAATTCATTGACCAATTTCCTCCTGAACACGACTCCCTAGAACTTACTTTTACGCCGAGCTCTCGTCCCATCAAGCAACGCTGGCGCAACAACAGGCTTTCGGCTCATTTTGTAGCCGATTATTTGTCCAGCTTTCTACCCATCGACGCCGAGGATGCTAGCAGCAAGAAACGGATTAAACAAAGCAAGGGAGTTGTGAGCTATGTCGCCAACGAACTGTTAGAAAATGCGATAAAATTTAATAAGGATGATACGAATTACAAAGTCAAATTTGGCATACACTTTATTTGTGGAACAGAGGTGACGGCGGTAATTTTTGCCAGTAATACTGTCAATTCAGAAGGGGCGAATAAGTTTAAGGAGTTTATTAAAGAACTTCAGGCTTCCGATCCCAATGAATTTTATTTGCAGCAGATTGAAAAGAATGCTGAATCTGAAAGCGACAGCTCGGGATTGGGATTGCTGACTATGATTAATGACTATTCAGCTAAGATAGGCTGGAAATTCGAGCCAAGGGCAGAAAGTGATACGATCGCTGTTACGACTGTGGTTCAAATTAAGGTCTAGTTTCAACCATTTCAATATTTACTCTATGAGTGCGATCGCAGTATTTTATTCAGGTAACTAAAGAATAATGGGTATTCAAGAAATTAAAGGTAAAGATTACAGCATTCAGTACGATCTAGAATCAGTCACAGTCTGTTTCCAAGGCGAACTCAGCCTGGGCGGGCCAGCAGAGTATGCACCAATAGCCGAATTGTTAGATGAGGTCGCAAATGCCGCACCGCCTACTATTACCTTGAACCTAAAAAACTTGAAATTTGTTAACAGTTCTGGTATCAGTATGCTGTCTAAGTTTGTCATTAGCGTCCGGAAAAAGAAAACGATTCAACTTTTGGTATTGGGTTCAAATGATGTTCTTTGGCAACAGAAATCTCTCAAAAATTTAGAAAAGCTGTTGCCCACTTTGAAGCTAGAATTAGCATAGGATATATGTAATTTTTAACTACAGTTAACAAAGGCTGGACGGCTGTCGCACAATTAACACAGGCGGGAGGCCTGTGGCACAATTAACATACATAAATTTGGATGTTTGTAAATTGCTTAACTTTGCTGTACCGGCAGTTCAATGATAAACTCGGTTCCCTGGGAGGGTTCAGACTCGCACCTGAGCGTTCCTCGGTGATTTTCTACTAAGATTTTGTAGACAATAGACAATCCTAAACCGGTACCTTTACCGATTTCTTTGGTGGTGAAAAACTGCTCGAACATTTGTTCTTTTATCTGTGCTGTCATTCCCGCTCCCGTGTCAGCAATCCGCACTCTCACGCGATCGGGCCCAGCTAATTCTGTGCCGATCGAAATTTTTAGCACAGCATTGGGCTGATTTTTTGCTGCCTCGTCCAAAGCATCGATCGCGTTGGTAAGTAGATTCATAAATACTTGATTGAGCTGTCCGGCATAACACTCTACAGCAGGCAATTTTCCATAATTTTTAACTACTTGAATGTCGGGACGGTCTATTTGAGAAGTGAGACGGTTTCGCAAAATTAACACGGTGCTGTCAATGCTGTCGTGCAAATCGCACAGGCTCATGTTACTGTTATCTGTTCGCGAAAAGCTGCCCATAGATTTGACAATTTCGCGAATGCGATTGGAACCCATTTGCATGGAAGACATAACTTTAGGCAAGTCTTCAACTAGAAAATCAAGATCCATATCTTCGATTTGAGCTTGGATTTCGGGAGAGGGATTTGGACAGTATTCTTGATAGAGACGCAGCAGGTGTAGCAAATCTTGAATATAAATTTCCGCATGGCTCAAGTTGCCGTAAATAAAACTAACTGGGTTATTAATTTCGTGGACTATGCTAGCCATTAGCGCTCCCAGCGAAGACATTTTTTCTCTGTGGAAGAGTTGAGCTTGAGTGTGTTTGAGGTCGCCAAGTGCGCGCTCGAGCTCGGCCGCTTGAGCTTCCGCTTTCGCGGTAGCAGCACAACTTTCTTGATAAAGTTCAACCTGTTTGAGGTCGATTTCAAATTGTTCGATGTCGCTTTCTTGCTGGTATTGACTCACCACGGCATCGAAAGCTTCTAACAATTCGCCGCCCGCAGCTTCGACAATGTACAGCAGATGGGGATTTCCCAGCTTGAGTTCGGCATCGGGAACTTGCACGAATGCTTTAATTCGATCGATATATTCGCGGACTTGTTTGTCTAGATACAGTGGCGCCTCAAAATACATTGCCTCGATGGTTAATGAAGGGCGACTCACTAAGCTGATGCTGCTGCCAGTATTAATTAAGTCGCGATGCGATTTTTCCATAAGCTCGATCGCCTCTAACAAATTCCCGCGCAGTTTTTCTCTTTCTGCCGCATTCGAGGAGCAAACTAACCTCATGCAAAAAAAAGCCGTTCGTTGGGAAAGCATTCGCTGGCGACCGCTGATATTAATTACCGCAGCACTAATTTTTCTGGCTGTCGTAATTTCTTCCAGATTAAAGTAGTTGTTCAGTCTCGCCATTGGTAATGCCCCCGACTCAACTAAATGTCTGTAGCTTTTGCTGACACAAGATTTGAGAGCCATAAAATTTTTTTGTACAATACACTAACCAATATATTCTATTTTTCATACTAAAGCAGTATACTAAAACACAATTATTTTCAACTTGCAGTTTATCACAATTTTCCGGATTCGGTTTTTTGCACAGTTTTTCTTAATTATCCAAAAAGTTACTAATCAACTTAGCCATGATTTAAGCTTGAGTTTGGGGCAACCCGTGAGTGGAATTGGGAATAATTACTAACTCGGTCCCCGCTATCTCGTTGGTGTAGGTTTCACAGTGCTACAGAGAAATTGTTTGGTCGCTATCTGCTGCGATGACTAAGGTAGGAATTTGCAATTGCTGAATTTCTTTTTCTACTGTATCAACAGCCTCTTCCGGTTGCGTCCGGCTCATGAAAAATGACCTTGCTACTGGTTGAGACATTAACTCCCTCCCGCACCTGGAAATTTCCTGCAATTTCTCACTTTTTCCCGCTAAACTAGCAAAAGGTTTGGCTAACTGCAAGGCCCAATCCACGGCTGGGGTTTCCCACAGCAGCGGTCGCAAAGCATCGTATCGATCGCAAAAACTGTCCTCCCGAATTCCCCCTGGTGCTGCTAACACTAAACTGCTGACCGAATTAGGATATTTTAGGGAATATGCAGAGGCCACCCAACCGCCAAAAGAATGTCCGATGATGCAGGATAGTTCGATATTTAGTTGTTCTACAACTTATCGGACAAAAGCAACTTCTACAGCTACATGGTAGCGGATTTCTGGTTTGCTGGATTCTCCAAAACCCAACATATCTAAACTGATACACCGAAACAGAGATTGCAATAACTCAATTAATGGCAGCCTGCAAGTCTTTTCTCCAAAGAAACCGTGCAGCATCAATAAGGGTCGGCGGCACCCGATGTCGAGGTAGGCGGCTGTTTGGGTGGTGCTATTGACAAATGTACTTAATGTGTGCTTCTGTCCTACAAGTGCTTGATGCTGCATGGGCGATCGACTCCTGAGAGGTAAGCTCCATTTGTAAACAATTGTAACAAAACAGCAGTTGAAAGGTTAAACTTCATTACGGAGTAGAGAATTAGAAATATAGCGTGATAGTCTCTATTATTATTAGAAAATGCTGCAAACTCAAGGCAGGAGAACACTTTGAACTCTACTTTAAAACAGTACCCGGCTTGCTCTCTTCGCGAAGATGTCAGTGAGTACGTAGCACACCTACAGCTTCACATGACTTTACAAGCTCGCAACTTGCTCCCTACCATTACCACCGCCAAAGATAGTCGCGAACAACTGTTGCAGCAGACTCAGGCTCATTTTGAGAAACGAGTTTCTCGACAAGCTCTTTAAACAAATTTTACGATCGCCCGCGGTCGATCGTATTTTCCCAAATTTCAGCATCGCAGAAACCCGGTAACCTCAAAAATACCGGGTTTCTTTTCGGCTAATTATACAGGAGGCCCGGTTTTGGGTAATATGCGTTGGGTGTGCTTGAGTTTTATGTCTATGCGAATTCCAATTATTGCAGTTTTGACATGGGTGGCGCCCGCGGGCGGTGAATTGGCGGCGCGGGCGATGGATCCGACATTCGCACCGACTCAGGCCGAGTTGAGAGAGGGAACCGCATCCATTGACAGGCGAGACGCCTGTGCCACAAGTGCACAGACGGAGGATGAGGTGAGTCTCACATCTGGCACCATTCTCAATAAGGGGCAAGATGCCCGTTCCACAAGAGATGAATTGTTTTGTGGAACAGGCATCTTGGCTGTTGATAAAAAGCTGATTGAGAATGGGGCAACCTCTCAGGTGAGTCCAACTGTGCGGGATTTGTCCGCATCCGATGATCTCGCAGCTTCAAAAGAAGTACGCGGGGCGCAGCTATTCCCTAGGGAATCTCCCTCATATCGTTTCCGGTTGCACCACAATAATAAAATCGAGTCAACAGTTAACACTCAACCATTGAGTTTTTCCACCCCGAGTCAACACTCAACACTCAACACTCAACACTCAACAACAGTTAACACTCAACCATTGAGTGTTTCCACCCCGAGTCAACACTCAACACTCAACACTCAACACTCAACAATCATTCCGGTACAACCGGAATTGATATCACTCAAGTCCAGCCACCATACAGATTTTACATCTGTGTTAAAAACTCCGGCGACGCTGGCGGCAAAAGCCGAAATCCCCGAAGCAGTAAACAGCAACGCCCCACAGCTAGGCGGTACTCTACAAATCAGTCAAGCGGGCAATACTGAGGGCGTTTACGTTGCTGAGGTGAAAATTCGCTTTGTCAATTCCAGAGGCGAAGCAGTTGATAAAAAAGGGAATCCCGTTGAGGGCAGAATTTCGGAAGATTTTATCCGAGGCGAGCTCAAACTCAAGGCGGGGGATAACTACAGCCAGTCCGTTGTACGATCGGATTTGCAGCAGTTGCAGCAATTGGGATTGTTTGACAAGGTTACGGTTTCGATCGAAGAAGTTGGCACGGATATTAATGTTATCTACAATGTTCAAGAGCGATCGGCTCGCTCTTTTGGAGTGAGTGCCAGTCTTAGTGATGATATTGGCGTTGCTGTTCCTCTTTCATATACCGATCGAACTTTCGCCAGAAACCCGCAGCGGCTGGAGGTGGAACTTCAGCCCAGCCTCCGAGGTATCCAGTACGATGTCGAGTTTATCAGCCCTTACGTTGCCGCCCCCGACCGTTTGGGATACAGTGTGAGAGCTTTTGGCGATCGCAGAATATCGGAAATTTTCAACAAAGATATTGATTTGCCCAACGGGGACCGGGTGCGGGAAATTCGGATGGGGGGAAATCTCAGGTTTACCAGACCTTTGGGCGACTGGCAATCGACTTTGGGGTTAAATTATACAAATATCAGCACGCGCGATCGCAACTTAAATATTGCCCGCCGCGACGAACTCGGCAATCCCCTCACATTCAGCGGCAGCGGCGTTGATGAGTTATACACTGTTTCTTTTGGCGCTATGCTCGATCGGCGGGACAATCCCTTCAACCCCACCAGCGGCTCGATTCTCAGCCTCAGCACCGAGCAGTCGATACCTCTGGGGCGAGGCAACATTGTGAGCAACCGCCTGTTGGCAAATTATATACAGTATGTACCAGTAACTTGGCTCGGCCTTTTGGAGTCCGAAGCCTTGCCCGAAATGTTGGCTTTTAACTTGCAAGCGGGGACAGTAATCGGGGATTTGCCGCCAACAGAAGCTTTTCGCCTCGGCGGCCGCAATTCTGTGCGGACTTACGATAGCGGGGATATTGGCAGCAGCCGGAGTTATTTCTTGGCTTCCGGCGAATATCGGTTTCCTGTCGGCAGGGATGTCGGCGGCGTGATATTTGTTGATTTTGAGTCGGATTTGGGAACGGGAGATAGCGTACTGGGAAAACCGGCCTCCGTCAGGGACAAACCGGGGACTGGGGCGGGTGTTGGGGTGGGTGTGAGGGTGCGATCGCGCTTTGGATTAATTCGCTTAGATATGGGGGTTAGCGACTCCGGCGATCTCAAATTTGTGCTCGGTACAAAGCAACGTTTTTGAATTACTCATCAGTCAGTAGTTAAGTGTAGGGGCGGGTTTCACCAATCATCTATCTCAGAAACCAACAATATAATCAACCCGCCCCCAGGAACAGGAATTAAGTGTAGGGGCGGGTTTCACCAATCATCTATCTCAGAAACCAACAATATAATCAACCCGCCCCCAGGAACAGGAATTAAGTGTAGGGGCGGGTTTCACCAATCATCTATCTCAGAAACCAACAATATAATCAACCCACCCCCCACGAATACGAAAAATCCGAATCTGCATTTTTTGGATTCGATCGAACATCAGGTTAATCTGGGTTATCGGTTGTGTGGGGGCGGGGTTACAACATTGTTTGCGGTTCTCAAATATAGTTGGTAAAACCCGCCCCTACAGTATGGGTGAAGATACAAGAAGCGATGGAAATCGCTTCTTGCTAAAAAAGGTTTCAGCCTAGGGTTTTAAACTGCGGCGTGTCGGTGATTGTTGCTAAGGATTGGGCGAGTTGTCCATCGCATAATTGAGTTTGATTTCGTTCCCCAACCCAACATCCAAAGTGTTCACTATATGTTTGTGGTAGTAATCCCAATAGAGTGCAATAAAGCACCTCGGTAAGGACACAACAATGCTGTATGCCTACTGTGTTGTAGGTAATTGAGAATTGCTATATGTATGCTAGTAACTACTTAACGCTTTGGTTTCTTCACATCAACAGTTTTCGGCTTAGCCGCCGGAGTGCGCGGATAAAACTTAAACTTATTGAGCGCAGCACTTGCCGATTTAGCCACACCCCTATCTGTATCTCGCAAAGATTTTTGTAGCAGCGGAATCACTTTTTCAGACTTAAACATTGCTAGTGCTTCCACAGCAGCTTCGCGTACCTCCGGGTAAACATCTTGAGCTAATTTTCCCAAGGTTTCTATTGCTCGCTGACCTTCTGCTCTCAAAGCATTAGCAGCAGCCATTTGACCTAAAGCAGACGCTGCAAACTTGCGGGTTTCTTTGTCCTGACTTTGAACACATCCCATCAACTGCGCCACCGAATAGCTTGGTGCTTGTCTGGCAACTGGAAACTGTTGCTGGGCTTCGAGTTGAGGTAAATCAATCGATTGTGGTTGCGAAAAATCTGTGTAATTTAACTCTAGTTGAACTGCTGTTTGATTTAACTCACTTGACTGTTCCTGCCAAACTTCTTGTTGTGGTAAACCTTCTCCAAATTCTGTTAAATTTAACTGACTGAACTGCTGCGGCGGGACTTCTTGTTGTTGTAAATTACTCTCGTACTGCTCTTGTAAAGACCTGATAGTAGCTTGCATCTGAGCTTCATGAGCTTTCAACTGCTCGTTAGCCGCTTGCAACTGACTCTCGTATTGCTGTTGCAAAGCCTCCATATTTAACTGCATCTCAACTTCGCGGTTCTCATATTGCTCGGCAGTTTGCCTCAAGCGAATTTCGTGTTCGTGTTGCAGGTTTTGCAAATGTTCCTCGATCTGAGCTTGATAATTTAGATGCAATTCGTCAGCTACTCTGAGTAAATGATGTTCGTGTTCTGCTTGCAAAGCTTGTATATTTTGCTCCAGCCTAGCATTGTTAGCGGCTTCTAATTCCTCGCTGATTTGTCGCAGCTCCTGCTGGTGTGCGCCAGCAACTTGTTGGAGCTGAAAATCGCGTTCTGCCAGAACTTGTTTGAGCTGATTTTCGTATTGGGTAGTAACTTGTTTGAGCTGATTTTCGTATTGGGTAGTAACTTCTCTGAGTAAATTTTCGTGTTCGATAGTAGCTTTTTTAAGCTGATTTTCCCGTTCTCCTTGCTGAGTTTCGACAGCTTGTTGCACGCGAGACATCTGAGCTAATTCTATTTCCTCAGTAATTCTGTGAGTTTGCTGCAAGTATTCTTGCTTTTGCTTGTTTAACCGCTTTTCATACAACGAGTAAGCAACTGCTATCCCTGCCAAAAAACCTACGATCGCTCCTATGATACCCACAACTGACATCCTCCCGACAAAATAGTTATGCTGGACTTTTTACATTTAACCATACAGCCTCCTGTAACCACCCAGTAGCAGCAGCCAGGCTGTCACTGCCAGCCAGTGAACCGCCACCGCAGGCCAGATAGAACCGCTTTGCAGGTATGCGATGGAGCACGCAACTCCCAAAATTGCTGCCAGCAGCAAAAACACTGGATTCATAAAGGTCGATCGACCAACCGGGTAAAAAGTCAGCGCGTTCAGCGGGTGGTAAACTACAAAAATCGCCAAACTCGCGCATCCCCAAAACCACAGGATTAACCCAGAAGCATTCTCGACCGGGTGCGGCAGCATTAACACCCGGAACAATAATTCCTCGGTGATGCCCGGACTTAACAAACAGCCAATGAGCACTCCCACAATTGTACGCCGAGAGGTTTGCACGTCTAGTTTTAGAAATCCCGACCAAAAACCCACGGAAAGAGCGATAGAAGCGTAAACCAGCGCGAGCATAGCTGCAACCAGCCAATCAGTGAAATCGGGAATAGTTGAAAAAGCTAGGGTGACGCGACGTATCAGGAATCCCGGCAGCGCGATAGCACTAAAATTTAACATAATCAAACTGATCCTTAAAATTTTCAAACAGATGTTAGCAGTAAGTTGACCCCTTTATGCAAAACCAATCACCCCCGCCCGTCAGAGTCCGGGTTTTTGTTTCCGGAGTAGTTCAAGGAGTCGGATACCGATATTCAACGATGGATCGAGCAAAGTATTTCGGCCTGGGCGGCTGGGTGAGAAATCTCCCCGACGGCCGCGTCGAGGCTGTCTTTGAAGGATCCAAAAAAGCTGTAGAAGGAATGATTTGCTGGTGCCGCCGCGGTCCCACCGGTGCTAGGGTTAGTGAGTTGGTTTTGGAATACGAAGACCCGGAGGGCGATCGCAATTTTGAGATCCGCCGATAAAAAAATAAACGGCATAAACTGCCGTTGAAACCGCTACTATACAAACGAAGTCTGCCTAACCTACGGCAGACTTCGCCCATGCAGACTAAAGAATGAATCGGATAAACAGCGCGAATTTTGTATTGCCAATTATCAATCATTAGCAAGTTGACTTAATGAGAGCAAACAACTGAGCAACTTTGGTCAAATCCTTATCTCCCGGCGCTTTTTCTACGCCGCTAGAAAGGTCAACACCGCTGAAGTTATTGCCGATTACGCTATCAATTGCATTTAAAACATTATCCGCTGTTAAACCGCCCGCCAGCAGCCAAGGACACTGCGGTCTAAACTCTGCTAACATCATCCAGTCGATCGTTTTTCCTGTACCGCCGAGTTGATGGGGATGGTAAGCATCGAGCAGTAAAGTATCGACACGAACAGCGTAAATAGCCGCAGTCTCTAGAGTTTCAGGAGTCTTAACTCTCAAAGCTTTGATAATTTCAATTCCCGGCAAACACTCCCGCAGCCGTGAGCAATATTCCGGTGTTTCATCTCCGTGCAACTGCACCCCGCTTAAATTTGACTCGGCTGCTACTTGACATATATTTTTTATTGTGGTATTCGCAAAAACGCCGATGCGATCGACATTTTCCGGCAACTGCTCGACAATGAGGCGAATAGTTTCTGGGCGGACATAGCGAGGGGAAGCCGGCACGCAGATAAACCCCAAAGCTTGGGCTCCCAAGCGGGCGATCGCAATTCCTTGGTCTAATTTAGTGATTCCGCAAATTTTAACCCGCACTCTTCCTCCTCGGTTCCGAATTTGTATCAAAATATCAACGAATTGTTAACTATTAAAACAAATCTTAGTTTAATGCAAACCGCTTTTTATAATCTGGGAAATCAATTTATTTCTGAAATCAGGAGATAAAAACATGATCGACTCATCTTTGCTGTTAGCTGTACAATCTACCGCTCCCTCAACGCCAGAGTGGTCGCCAATGGTAGGACTGACAATGATTTTATGCAATTTGCTGGCGATCGCGATCGGCTACTACGGCATAAACAAGCAAAACCGAGGCAAGGGCCCAGCTTTACCCCTTGTAGTACCTGGAATCTTCAAAGGCTTCGGCATACCAGAATTGCTGGCCACAACCAGCTTCGGCCACTTGCTCGGAGCCGGAGTAATCTTGGGCTTGGGTAACGCCGGAGTTCTGTAAAAATCTGGGGAAAGGCAAAGGCAAGGGGCAGAAAAGATATAATAGAAACTCTTTCTTGCTCCCCTTTCCCAGGAAACTTCATGCAGACAGGTTGGCGAATCGGCTCTTTATTTGGCATTCCCCTAGTTATAGATTACTCGTGGTTTATAATTTTAGCCTTAGCAACCCGCGAATACGCCAGCAGTTACCGCGTGTGGGGGCCTGGGCTCTCCTGGAGTGCGGGGTTGGCAATAGCTCTGCTGCTGTTTGCTTCCGTGCTCTTGCACGAACTCGGACACAGCTTGGCGGCGATATCGCAAGGCATTAAAGTTAATTCTATTACCTTATTTTTATTTGGTGGAATTGCATCAATCGACTCGGAATCAAAAACTCCCAGTCAAGCTTTTCAAGTAGCCATTGCCGGCCCTCTCGTCAGCTTGGCGCTATTTTTAATCCTCGGTTTGGGTTCTCAAGTTCTCCCCCCGAAAAGTTTGCTGGCAATGGTCACCGAAAGGGTAGCAGTAATCAATCTCGTTTTGGGATTATTTAACTTAATTCCGGGTCTGCCTTTGGACGGAGGACAAGTTTTAAAAGCAGCAATTTGGAAAATAACAGGCTCTCGATTTGTCGGCGTTCGCTGGGCGGCAAAAACAGGACAAGTTTTAGGTTGGCTGGCCGTTGCTTTGGGTCTGAGTTTATGCTTGTTAGCGCGCGAGTACGGTGGCTTGTGGATTGCGCTGATCGGCTCTTTTGCGATTCGTAATGCCCTAGCCTACAGCCGCCTTGCCGGATTGCAAGAAGCCTTGATTAAAATTAAAGCCGGCGAGGCGATGAGCCGCGAGTTTCGAGTTGTAGATGCAGATTTGACTCTGCGAGAATTTGCCGATCGATATTTGTTAGAAGTCAATCCGTTTCCATTTTACATTGCGGCAACCAACGGCCGGGATTTGGGCTTAGTGTTGATCGACGATATCCGCTTCACAGAACGCAGTCAATGGCAACTTCAGACATTGCACAACATTTTGAAACCCCTAGAAAAAACCCCCACAGTCTCCGAAAAAGCATCCCTCGCAGAAGTAATTAACAGCATGGAAGCCCGTCAACTCCCCCGAATCATCGTCCTCTCGCCGATTGGTTCAGTAGCAGGGACGATCGATCGGGGTGACGTGGTTAAAGTTTTGGCAACATTCCTCAAACCCCAGATTTCAAGATCCGACATCAAGCGCAGCAAAGAAGAAAACAGCTATCCGCAGGGATTGCAGTTAAGTGCGATCGCCAAAACAGTACAAGACAATTAAAAATTAGGCATCGGTAAGGGGCATTACTGACAAGTTAAGAGGTAGCACACTTTGTCAATGAACGTTCAAACAAAAATGTTTATGCCCAAATTCTTTGAGAGAATTTATCATAAATTGGGGGAGAGATGCTGGCAACAATTAACTCATTCCTTCGCCTTCGCTGACTTGCAACCTCTTGTTATTACCTGCATGGCCGTGACGGTAACTCTATTGGGAGTGCGGCATTTAGGCGGGTTGCAGCCACTAGAATTAAATGCTTTCGACCTCATGGTGCAGTTGCGGCCCGATCCGGGTCCTGACCCCAGGTTGCTGATAGTGGAAATCACAGAGCAAGATATTAAGGCTTTTAAAAAATGGCCGCTTTCCGATCGAGTTTTAGCAAAAGCGCTCGCCGAAATAGCGCGTCTTAAACCCACCGCTATTGGCCTCGATATAATTCGCGACATTCCTTACGAGCCGGGGCATGCAGAATTAGCAACTCAATTGAAAAACCCCAAAGTATTTCCGATTACCTTCATCGGCAACTCAGAGTACGATCGAGTGCAGCAGCCTCCCAATATACCAGACAAGCGGGTAGGATTTAACGATGTAGTCCTCGATCCTGATGGTAGAGTGCGCCGCAATTTGATGTTTGCTAGCGATGGTAAAACGACACTTGCTTCATTTTCAATGCGACTAGCTTTTGCCTATTTGGATAGCAAAAAAATAGGTTCTAAACTCACAAAAGAATCAGAAATTGAGGCAAATAAAACAGTATTTTCCAAGTTGCGGTCGAACTCAGGAGGTTATCAAAACATTAATGCCGAAGCCTATCAAGTCCTACTAAATTATCGCTCTGCTGAAAATATAGCAAAGAGCGTAACACTAACTCAAGTTTTGGATCGAAAAGTTGATCCTAAATTGGTGAAGGGTAAAATAGTGCTAATAGGCGTTACCGCCATAACTGTAAACGATCTCTTTTCCACCCCTTACAGCGCTACTGCAAGGGGAAACCGCCTGATGCCTGGGGTATTAATTCACGCCACGGCCACCAGCCAAATTCTCAGTGCAGTTTTAGACGGCAAAAAGCTATTTTGGTATTGGGAGGAATGGCAAGAAATTCTCTGGATCGCTGTTTGGAGTGCGGTGGGTGGCTGTTTAGCTTGGCGCGTCGAAAAATCGCTGAATTTGATCGGACTCGGGATCGCCGCTGGCGGCTCCTTATTCGGATTCACCTTTTTCCTATTCCTGCAACAGGGGTGGATACCTCTAATCGCTCCAGCCCTGGCACTTTTAATCACCGCAGGAGTCGCAGTAATCTATAAGTACGAGCAGTCGAGGCAACAGCAAGGGATTGTGATGAAATTATTAGGACAACAAACTTCACCCGCGATCGCAAATGCCCTGTGGAAAGAACGCGTCCATCTACTCGAATCAGGGTTATTGCCGGGCCAAAAAGTTACTGCTACCATCATCCTCACTGACTTGCAGGGTTTTAGTACAATCTGCGAAAAACTACCGCCAGAAGTAGTAATGAGTTGGTTAAATGAGTATTTATCCGCAATGGCCCAAGAAGTCCAAGCACATCAAGGCGTGATTAA
The DNA here is from genome assembly GCF_036702785.1 of Microcoleus sp. AR_TQ3_B6. Taxonomy (NCBI): domain Bacteria; kingdom Bacillati; phylum Cyanobacteriota; class Cyanophyceae; order Oscillatoriales; family Microcoleaceae; genus Microcoleus; species Microcoleus sp. AR_TQ3_B6. The sequence continues at coordinate 35,804 of NZ_JAUBVJ010000073.1, forward strand.
TAAATTTACCGGAGATGGAATGCTGGCAGTATTTGGCGTACCCATTCCCCGCACCACTCCAGAAGAAATTGCAGAAGATGCTAGCCTCGCCGTATCTTGCGCGCTAGCCATCAGTTCCCGCTTGCTACAAATGAATCAAAATTGGAGCGATCGCGGTTTGCCCTCGGCAAAAATGCGAGTAGGCATCTTTACAGGGCCTGTGATGGTGGGTAGTCTCGGAGGCACAACCCGTTTAGAATATGGAGTGATTGGCGACAGCGTAAATATTGCCTCTCGGCTCGAAAGCTGCGAAAAGCATCGGCAAGAGGACACTTGCCGCATATTGATTGCAGAAGAAACCTTACTGCATCTGGGAGACAAATTTGAAGTAGAATCTTGGGGAGCTTTGCCTTTAAAAGGCAGGGAACAAAAAGTTAATGTCTACCGGATTTTGCGAAGTAAAAAGAAATAAAAAGAGAGAATCTGTCCCTCAAAAATCATGAAACTAATGAAAATAATTACTAAGTTTATCCTCAATCTGACATCAGTTGGCTCAATAGTATTGATCGCCACACTTAACCCTTCCCAATTTGCAGTTATGGGACAGGTGATTCCAACCTTACCAAGCGGCGACAAGCCAGACACTCGATCGGGAGGGCCGCGCTTCATTCAGCCCCGTGAAGATATGGATGCTCCGTCCACTGGAAAAGTAAGATCTGTGCGCGGTGGCTGCGCGAGCCGCAATCAGGTAAGTCTCACAGCCTTAACGCCTGAAAATAAGAGGGGACGAACTGTTTCCGACTATCCAACATTCTTTTTCTACTTGCCTCAAACAGACGCGGAATTAGCCGAATTTATCCTAGAAGATGAAAGGGGCAACCAGATTTATCAACAAGAACTCACAATTAAGAATTTAGCAGGGGTGATCGGCGTTAGTATCCCCGCTAACAAAAATGTGCCGCCCTTGGAAGTAGGCAAAAATTACACTTGGAAATTTTCAGTGGTTTGCGACGCTGAAGACAGATCGAGCGATCAGTTCGAAAGCGGTATTGTACGGCGAGTTGAACTCAGTCCAGATATCCTCCGTAAATTAGAGAATGCCGATCTGCCCCGGAAAACCTTTATTTATGCTGAGAATGGAATTTGGCAAGATGCTCTGAGCACTTTAGCTGCTGCTCGCCGTGCTAATCCTAATGATACAGATTTAGCTGCTGATTGGGAAAGCTTGCTGAATTCTGTGACATTGGACGCAATTGCCAAAGAGCCGATCGTTGAAATGGAGGCGCAGCCATAACCAAATGCCCAGAGTCCCAAATTCTTGAAGAAGTCGGGACTCTAATATATTAATTTTATTACAGTTTCAATCAAATCATTCCCATCTTCAGATAGAGGTAAATTCACAGGAATTAATTGGTATCCAAAAACTTGAGAAAAGAAATCAAAATCCGGCTGTAAACCCATAGAACCCTAATTGAAAGAATGTTTAAAAAATGAAAAAAATTACTAAGTTTCTCCTAACTGTGACATCAGTTGGTTCAATAGTATGGATCGCCACACTTAACGCCTCCCAATTTGCAGTTATGGGACAGGAGATTCCACCCCAACAAAGTCCCAAGCCAACCACTGTATCGGCAGGGCCGCGCTTCATTCAGCCTCAGGAAGATAGAAATATCACAGATGGTCCGCCCACTCTACTAACACCTAGCAATGAACCACCAACTTTGCCTGGAAGACCACGATTTGTGCGCGGTAAGTGCGGAAACTTTCCTCAGGCAAGTTTCACAGCCTTAGTGCCTGAAAACAAGAGGGGACGGACTGTTTCCGACTATCCAACATTCTTTTTCTACTTGCCTCAACCAAATGCGCAATTAGCCGAATTTACCCTAGAAGATGAAAACGGCAACCTGATTTATGGACAGGCTCTGACAATTAAGAATTTATCAGGGGTAATCGGCGTTAGTATCCCCGCTAACACAAATGTGCCGCCCTTGGAAGTAGGCAAAAAGTACACTTGGGTATTTTCACTGGTTTGCGACCCTGAAGACAGATCGAGCGATCGGGTCGAAAGGGGTATTGTACGGCGAGTTGAACTCAGTGCAGATATCCTCCGTAAATTAGAGAATGCCGATCCGCGCCGGAAAACCTTTATTTATGCTGAGAATGGAATTTGGCAAGAAGCCCTCAGCAATCTAGCTGCCACTCGTCGCGCTAATCCTAATAATCCAGTGTTCCAGACTGATTGGGAAAGCTTGCTGGATTCTGTGACATTGGGCGCAATTGCCAAAGAGCCGATCGTTGAAATGGAGGCGCAGCCATAACCAAATACCCAGAGCCCCAACTTCTTGAAGAAGTCGGGGCTCTAATATATTAATTTTATTACAGTTTCAATCAAATCATTTCCATCTTCAGATAGAGGTAAATTCACAGGAATTAATTTCTCTCCAAAAACTTGATAAAAAAATCCAAATTCGGCTGTAAACGCATAGAACCCTAATTGAAAGAATGTTTTAAAAAATGAAAAAAATAACTAAGTTTCTCCTAAATGTGACATCAGTTGGCTCAATATTATCGATCGCCACACTTAACGCTTTCCAATTAACCGTTGTGGGACAGACGACTCCAAACCTAGATGGTCAGCCAATCACTCAACCGGGAAGGGTGCGCTTCGTTGGGCCTACTGAAGATAATTTGTCATCACCGAACGATCGACGAGTACGGCCGAGCTACGCAGGATCTACATGCGACGAGAGAAGTAAGATAAAGCTAACAGCCTTAGTACCAGAAAGTCTAATCGGACGGACTGTTTCTGAATATCCTGTATTTTTTTTCTACTTGCCTAAATCAGACTTCGACGACACGCAAGCCGAGTTTGCCCTAATAGATGAAAAGGATAATTTCATATATGAAACTCCCCTAAAAATTAAGAATTCACCAGGAGTGATGAGCGTTAGTATTCCCGCCAATAAGAATGTGCCGCCCTTGGAAGCAGGCAAAAATTACCGTTGGTCTATTGCATTGATTTGCTACCCTGAAGACAGATCCACAGATGTGGTAGCAACAGGTATTGTGCGTCGAGTTGAACTGAGTGCAGATATCCTCCGTGAATTAGATGCGGCAGATCCGCCCCAGAAAACCGTTATTTATGCTCAAAATGGGATTTGGCAAGATGCTCTGAGCACTTTAGCTGCTGTTCGCCGTGCTAATCCTAATAATACAGATTTAGCTGCTGATTGGGAAAGCTTGCTGGATTCTGTGAAATTGGGCGAAATTGCGGCTGAGCCGCTCCTTCCAATTGAACCGCAGCCCTAGAGGAATTTTCCGATTTTAGATAGGCGATGTTAGCCAGATACCGGACTTCTTCAAGAAGTTGCGTATCTAATATATTTTCCTTCTTCCTTCTTCCTTCTTGCTTCAACATCTGCTATAGCCTGCCATTCCTCATCCGAAAGCGGCTGCACCTCCAAATCAATTTCAAAACAGCGACAAGCCGCCGCACTCAAAACATCAATTACAGTTGCAATTAAATCATCCCCCCCTTGAGATAGAGGTAATTGCACAGGAATTAATTCCTCCCCAAACACTTGAGAAAACAAACTAACATCCGGCTGCAAACGCATCGAACCGTGCTGCAAAATAGCATCACCCCGTCGCAATTGCGCGCTACCAATTAACTTGCAGCCATCAAGTGTAACTAAATCGGCACCTGTGGCAGTACCAAAACAATTCGGATTGTGAATATAACCCCGTCCAGCTTCCCCGTAGTGCAAATCCAAACCCATCGCCCTCCAACCCTCAATCAAAAACTCGCAAATAGTCTGATAAGCTTTCAGGCGGCTGCTGGCAAATCCCGACGCCACAACTGCATAAGTTAAATCACCCTGGTGGAGCACGGCACGCCCGCCGCTGGGCCTCCTCACCAACTCTACAGGCATTCCGCGCCAAGACAACTCCTGCCAAAACTCCGGCCATCGCCGCTGGTGGTAGCCCAAGGAAATCGCCGCCGGTTGCCAAGTGTAAAATCGCAGAGTTGGCGGAATTTTCCCGGCTAGATGCTGTTCCAGTAGCCATTGGTCGATCGCCATCTGCACCCTACCAGACGCCGACAACAGTGGAATTAAACGCCATACAGAATTATCCATCAGTCCCCTGTCCTGAGTTTGCACTCAATAATTCACAGAATGTTTTAAAATTAGTAACAGTTTTTTGGGCCTGTCTTCTGAGTTGGTGCAAGTTTCACGCCCGCCGGTGCTTTAGAAATAAATAGAAAAAATAATCGCAGAACCATGAGCAACAGTGTAATTGTCATTAACGACGAAAAATTTGAAACTGAAGTCCTGAAAGCAGAGCAACCAGTGCTTGCCTATTTTTGGGCTAGTTGGTGCGGGCCTTGCAAACTGATCGCGCCTTCGGTAGACTGGGTGGCTGCCAACTACAGCGATCGGCTGAAAGTGGTTAAAATGGAAATTGACCCTAATCCTAATACTGTCAAGCAGTATAAAGTAGAAGGAGTCCCAGCTCTCCGGCTGTTTAAAAATGCCGAGGTAGTGCTTTCTCACGAGGGAGCTATTACCAAACAAAATTTGATCGGTTTGCTCGACCCTCACTTATAAAGTTTTGAACTGATTCGGGAGTTTCCAACTCCCAAATTACCATTATAGGCATCGCAAATATTTTTTTAACATCTGTCTTTTCTCCTCGATATTCCTCTATACTCTGCGCCCTCTGCGCTCTCGGCGGTTAGTCAAAAAAATCAAAAAGCCAATAAAACTGCCAGCTATTAAATAATAATTAACCCGATAAAAGCCTTCATAAAAAACCCAAAAACTACAAAAGATATGCAATTAGCTAAACGTTTAGAGCCACTGAAATTTAATGTATTTGCCGCTATGGATCGGGCAAAAGCTCAAGCCAGAGCAGCAGGGCAGGATGTGATTGACTTGTCTCTGGGTTCTTCGGATTTGCCGGCGGCTGCTCACATTACAGATGCGATCGCCCGATCGTTGTCTGACTCCAAAACTCACGGTTATTTGCTGTTTAACGGGACAAGAGATTTCCGGGAAGCGGCAGCTTGCTGGTACGAGAAAAAATTTGGCATTTCAGTCAATCCAGAAACAGAAGTGCTGCCGTTAATTGGTTCCCAAGAAGGCACGGCGCATCTGCCTTTAGCTGTACTCAATCCCGGAGATTTTGCTTTGCTGCTCGATCCGGGCTATCCTTCCCACGCGGGCGGCGTGCATTTGGCAGGCGGTCAAATTTATCCGATGCCGCTGCGCTCGGAAAATGCGTTTTTGCCGATATTTGAAGATATTCCGACAGCAGTGCTGGCTCAGTCGAAGATGATGGTTTTGAGCTATCCTCACAATCCTACAACTGCGATCGCCCCCCTGGCTTTTTTTGAGAAAGCTGTGGCTTTTTGTCGGGAACACCAGCTTGTTTTAGTTCACGATTTCCCTTATGTGGATTTGGTGTTTGACGCTCGCAATTCTGGATCTAAAATAGAGGCCGGGCCTCTGGATATGCATTACCAGGCAGAGCCTGTTAATGAGGAAGAATATCGAAAATTGATGGCGCCGTCAATTTTTATGGCAGATCGAGATAAGAGTGTGGCGATCGAGTTTTTTACACTATCCAAATCCTACAGTATGGGAGGTTTTCGAGTCGGATATGCGATCGGCAATTCCGAACTAATTGCAGCACTGCGACAGGTAAAAGCCGCAGTGGACTTCAACCAATACCGAGGGATTTTGAACGGAGCAATCTCCGCATTAACTGGCCCTCAAGATACCGTCAGAACCAGCGTAGAAACCTTCAGAAAACGGCGGGATGCCTTTGTAAACGCGCTACAGGGCATTGGGTGGCTAGTACCCGTACCAGAGGCAACCATGTACGTTTGGGCTCCACTGCCGGGACCTTGGGCTGAAGATTCCGTAAAATTTTGCACTCAGCTAGCACAGAGTACAGGAGTCGCCGCTTCCCCCGGTGCCGGTTTCGGGAAATCAGGAGAAGGCTACGTGCGATTTGCCTTAGTCGAGTCGCCAGCCATTTTGGAAGCAGCAGTTAGAAAAATTGCTGAGTTTCAAAATAGAGCGATTTGACACTCAAGCGGGGTGGGGCCGCGATTGATTCAAGAATCGAGGATGTGCCACCCTCAAAGGCATTGTGAAGGTACTTCCTTACGCTCAAAACAACTGACGTTCGTCGCTGCAATTGCGCTTACTTTTGATATTTGAAATACTCACCGGGCTAAAGCCGCAGTGATTCTTGACGCTTCGCTGGGTTCTGCTACCGAAGTAGTCTTACAAT